>CAMDQJ010000018.1 GCA_945905835.1 Asaia bogorensis | reverse complement strand
GATCGGCGGGAAATAGCCGCGCCAGCGCCGCGCCGCGTCGCGTCCCTCGGCTTCGCCGCGGGACGCCTGCAGGGCGCTACGAAAGCGGTCGCTCCACGAGGTCGCGGCCTCGGCAAGCAGGCGTTCCGTTTCGGCAAGGTCGGGCTTGGGTCCGTCGGGCTTGGTGAGCTGGAGGGTATAGAGTCCGCGGGCCAGCGCGGAATCGTCGCTGCTCGTGGAAATCGACGCGACCTTGGCACCCCAGGCGCGCTCGAGAACGGCGGCGAATTTGGCGCTGAGCTCGGCATCGAAGCGCTGGCGCGGCACGAAGACGAGGCACGAGGCGAATCGGCCGATCACGTCGCGGCGGACGAACAGCGCCACGCGGCGCCGCTCCTGCAATTGCAGGATGCCGAGCGCGTGTTCGTAGAGCGTGTCCTCGTCGATCTCGAACAGCTCGTCGCGCGGATAGGCTTCGAGGATGGCCTGCAGCGCCTTGCCGTCATGGCCGTCGGGGTCGAGGCCCGAGCGGCGCAATATGGCGTCGGCCTTGCCGCGCAGCAGCGGCACGTCGTGCACCGTGGCGTGGTAGGCGGCCGAGGTGAACAGGCCGGCGAGGCGATGCTCGCCGGTGACCCGGCCGTCGGTATCGTGGGTCTTCACGATGATGCAATCCATCATGCCGCTGCGATGGACCGTCGAGCGCCGGTCGGTTTTGAGGACCATGACCTTTTGCAGTCCGCGCGCCAGGCGGGCCATGGCTTCGCCGCCGCCGAGGCCACCGTCGAACAGACGAGCCTCGTCGCGCCTCAGGATGCCGAGTGAGGAGCCGGGAACAAGCTCGTAGCGCAGGCCGGCCGGCTGGCTGGGATCGTCGACGTAGCGATAGCGGCGATGGCCGAGAAAGGTGAAATGGTTGGCCTCGAGCCAGCGCAGGAAATCCTCGTGCTCGGCGAAATCGGCTGCGCAGCCCGGCGCCAGGTCGGCGATGGCGTCGAGGCAGGCCTGTCGCATGGGACGCCAATCCTCGACCGCCAGCCGCACTTCGCCCAGCACGCGACTCAGCGCTGATGCGAGTTCGTCGAGCCGATGGCGGTCGGATGCCTGCGAGCCGTGGCGGTCGATCTCCAGATGCATCATCGATTCCGGCCGCGCCCGCTCGCTGAAATCGACGTCGAAGGCGATCAGATCGCCGTCGAGGTCGCGACGCGTCGGCATAACGGGATGGGCAAGCAAATGGACGGCGATCTCGCGGCGGCCGAGCTCGTTGGCGACCGAGTCGACGAGGAAGGGCATGTCGTCGTTGACGATCTGCACCACGGTGTGGCGGCTCTCGAAGCCGTGGTCGGCCAAGGTCGGGTTGAAGACGCGCACCTTGGCGATGCCGGGCAGGCGGCGGCGGGCAAAGGCCAGCAGGCTGAGGGCCGCGCCGGCGCTCTGCTCGACGGCGGCGGCGGCCAGATCCTTGTCGGCGACGCGCTCGAATAGGCGCTGGGCGAAGCCCGCGGCCTCTTCGGGCCTTTCCGACTGGCCGGCGGCGGCGGCGCAGATCGCGTCGAGCCCGTAGATGCGCGACGTTGCCGCGATCGCCATCCTGGTTTTCTCCCGTTCCGTGCAGCCCAGATTGTACGCCGCCATGTGACAGGATGACGACGAACACTTGGCGTCGGCCAAAGTGCCCATCGCAGCGAATGTTTCTTGCAGTGCCCCGGCGCAATTTAGCCGAATCCGCCGCCTTTCTGTCTGGGGCTCAGAGATTCCGTGGCAAAGCGCGTTTTGTTCTCATTAATTGCTGCAGTTGCGAAGGTGCGCATGCAGCCAAAAAAGTAAATTTTTGAAACCTATTTTTTCATGATTTCTCAGGGTCTTAATCGTCCATTCCTGAGATTCACACGCGGGGAATAAAAATGGCGATGACAGGGCGGGCAGGTGACGTATCATCAATGGATAGTGGGGACGGGGTAGCCGCTCCCTAGATGTAGGTGTTTTCCACACTGTGTTTTATCCACAGATGTGGACAAGAAGAAAACGGGAGCCGCCAAGTGTTTGATGTAGTTCAGGTTCGCAGCGGTGCGCGTGTTGTTACCGACCCCTCTCGGGACGCCCGCCTGACCGCCTTCGGCAAAGCCACCCTCTCCGACCGGTATCTCCTTCCCGGCGAAAGCTATCAGGACATGTTCGCCCGCGTCGCCTCGGCCTATGCCGACGACGACGCCCATGCCCAGCGAATTTATGATTATATTTCAAACCTTTGGTTCATGCCGGCGACGCCCGTGCTGTCCAATGGCGGGACCAAGCGCGGCCTGCCGATCTCCTGCTTCCTGAACGAGGCCTCCGACTCGCTCGACGGCATCCTCGGGCTGTGGAACGAGAACGTCTGGCTGGCGGCCCGCGGCGGCGGAATCGGCTCATACTGGGGCAATCTGCGCTCGATCGGCGAAAAGGTCGGCATGAACGGCAAGACCTCCGGCGTCGTGCCCTTCATCCGCGTCATGGATTCGCTGACGCTCGCGATCTCCCAAGGCTCGCTGCGACGGGGCTCGGCCGCCGTCTATCTCCCGGTCAGCCATCCCGAAATCGAGGAATTCATCGAGATCCGCCGTCCGACCGGCGGCGATCCCAACCGCAAAGCGCTCAACCTCCATCACGGCCTGCTGATCTCCGACGCCTTCATGCGCGCCGTCGAGAACGACGAGGAATGGGGTCTGACCAGCCCGAAGGACGGCGCCGTGCTGCGCAAGGTTTCGGCGCGGGCGCTGTGGATCCGCATCCTGACGGCGCGCATCGAGACCGGCGAGCCCTACCTGATCTTCGTCGACCACGTGAACAAGGCGATGCCCGAGCATCACAAGCTCGCCGGCCTCGAGGTCAAGACCTCGAACCTGTGCAGCGAGATCACGCTGCCGACCGGCATCGATCATCACGGCAAGCAGCGCACCGCCGTGTGCTGCCTCTCCTCGCTGAACGTCGAGACCTACCTCGAATGGCATGAGCACCCGACTTTCATCGAGGACGTGATGCGCTTCCTCGACAACGTGCTGCAGTCCTTCATCGACGATGCCGGCACCGACTTCGCGCGCGCCACCTATGCCGCCATGCGCGAGCGTTCGGTGGGCCTCGGCATCATGGGCTTCCACTCCTTCCTGCAGCAGAACAACATCCCGCTCGAATCGGTGATGGCCAAGGTGTGGAACAAGAAGATGTTCAAGCACATCCGCGGCCAGTGCGACGATGCCTCGAAGTCGCTCGCCAAGGAGCGCGGCGCCTGCCCGGATGCCGCCGATTTCGGCTTCGAGGAGCGCTTCTCCAACAAGCTGGCGATCGCGCCCACCGCCTCGATCTCGATCATCTGCGGCGGCGCCTCGCCCGGCATCGAGCCGTCGGCGGCCAACGTCTACAATCACAAGACGCTGTCGGGCTCCTTCGTGGTGCGCAACCCGTACCTCGAGAAGCTCCTGGAGCAGAAGGGCCGCAACGACGAGGACACCTGGACGTCGATTACCACCGACCAGGGCTCGGTGCGCGGCCTCGACTGCCTCGACGATCATGAGAAGGCGGTGTTCAAGACCGCCTTCGAGATCGACCAGCGCTGGCTGGTCGAGCATGCCGCCGACCGCACGCCATACATCTGCCAGAGCCAGTCGCTCAACATTTTCCTGCCGGCCGACGTGCACAAGCGCGACCTGCACCAGATCCACATGATGGCGTGGAAGCGCGGCGTGAAGAGCCTCTATTACTGCCGCTCGCTCAGCATCCAGCGCGCCGAGGCCGTCTCGGGCGATGCCATGGCCGACCAGTTGGGCGACCAGGCGCTCAACACGTTCAAAACAGACGGCGATGGACCGGCGCCGCTGCCGTTCGTCGGCAATCCGGTAAGCGAATCCAACAACTACGAAGAGTGCCTCAGCTGCCAGTAAGCGCTGCCGTCTCGTCAGGAATTTAGGTCAAGTCATGTCATTGCTCGACGCCAAGCCGATCTACAAGCCGTTCCACTATCCGTGGGCCTACGATGCCTGGCTGACGCAGCAGCGCATCCACTGGTTGCCGGAGGAAGTGCCGCTGGCCGACGACGTCAAGGATTGGCGCAACAAGCTCACCGACAGCGAGCGCAATCTGCTGACGCAGATTTTTCGCTTCTTCACGCAAGCCGATGTCGAGGTGAACAACTGCTACATGCGGCACTATTCGCGGGTCTTCAAACCCACCGAAGTGCAGATGATGCTGGCGGCGTTCTCGTCGATGGAGACCGTGCATGTCGCGGCCTACAGCCATCTGCTCGACACCATCGGCATGCCGGAAACGGAGTACTCGGTCTTCCTCACCGTCAAGGAGATGAAGGACAAGTACGACTACATGCAGAACTTCAACGTCGACTCGAAAGCCGACATCGCCAAGACGCTGGCGGTGTTCGGCGCCTTCACCGAAGGCCTGCAGCTCTTCGCCTCGTTTGCCATGCTGATGAACTTCCCGCGCTTCAACAAGATGAAGGGTATGGGCCAGATCGTGACCTGGTCGGTGCGCGACGAGACGCTGCACTGCAATTCGATCATTCGCCTGTTCCGCACCTTCATCCAGGAGAACCCGGAAGTCTGGACCGAGGCCCTGCAGCGCGAGATTTACGTCGCCTGCTCGACCATCGTCGACCACGAGGACGCCTTCATCGATCTCGCCTTCCAGATGGGCGGCATCGAGGGCATGACCGCGACCGACGTGAAGCGCTACATCCGCTTCATCGCCGACCGCCGCCTGCAGCAGCTCACCCTGCAGCCGATCTATCGCAGCGATGCCAAGAACCCGCTGCCGTGGATGGACCAGATGCTGAACGCCATCGAGCACACTAACTTCTTCGAGAACCGTTCGACGGAGTATTCCAAGGCCTCGACCAAGGGGTCGTGGGAAGAGGCGTTCGCCTAGGCTCGTCGCGCGGCACGAACCTCAACAAGATTGTCATCCCGAGCGCAGCGAGGGACCTTTAGCAGAGCCCGTTAAAGGTCCCTCGCTTCGCTCGGGATGACAGCTTTTCTTAAGCCGATGCTTGCTCGCGCTTGGCCGCCTCAAACGCCGCCAGCCGCTCGTTGAACTTGCCGTTCGCGGTGCCCGCGCGCGCGAGGATCGTCGGCACCGGTAGCGTCTCGAAGAAATGACAGGCGACGCGATGGCCGGCGCCGGCGTCGCGCAGCTTCGGCTCCTCCGCCGAGCAGCGCGGCTGGGCGTGCGGACAGCGCGTGTGGAAGCGGCAGCCCGACGGCGGATTGAACGGGCTCGGCACGTCGCCCGCCAGCATGAGGCGCTTGGTGCGCAGGCTGGGATCGGGCTTGGGAATCGCCGACAGCAGCGCCTGCGTATAGGGATGCAGCGGCCGGTCATAGATCGTCTTCTTGTCGGCGATCTCGACCAGCTTGCCGAGATACATCACCGCCACGCGGTCGCTGATGTGCTTCACCACGGCAAGGTCGTGGGCGATGAACAGATAAGAGAGACCGAAGCGCTGCTGCAGGTTCTGCAGCAGGTTGACGATCTGCGCCTGGATCGAGACGTCGAGCGCCGACACTGGCTCGTCGCAGACGATCAGGTCGGGGTTGACCGCCAATGCGCGGGCGATGCCGATCCTCTGGCGCTGGCCGCCGGAGAATTGATGCGGATAGCGCCGTGCATGCTCGGGCAGAAGGCCCACGACTTCCAGCAGCTCGCGCACGCGGGCTTCGCGCGAGGACACGTCGCCGATCTCGTGCACCGCCAGCGGTTCGGCCAGGATCTCGCCCACGGTCATGCGCGGATTGAGCGAGGCGTAGGGGTCCTGGAAGATGATCTGCATGTGCCGGCGCAAGCGCCGCAGGGAATTCTTGTCGAGGTTGGCTATCTCCTCGCCCTTGAAGCGCACGGAGCCCGAGGTCGGATCCATCAGGCGCAGCACGAGGCGACCCGTGGTCGACTTGCCGCAGCCCGATTCGCCCACCAGCGCCAGTGTCTCGCCGCGCGCGATCTCGAAGCTTACGTCTTCGACCGCACGCACCAGACCGATGAGCTTGCGGCGGATGATGCCGCGGCTCACCGGGAAATGTTTCACGAGGCCCCTCACCTCAAGAACTGGGACCTGAAGAACCGGCGGCTCGCTCATGCCGCGATCTCGCCGTCTTGAAGTTCAACGGGCGCTTTCCAGCAGGCGACGCGATGGCCGGGCGCGATGTCCCGCAGCGGTGGCTGCTGCTCGCGGCAGCGCCGGTCGGCGAAGGGGCAGCGCGGCGAAAAGCGGCAGCCCTTGGGCTGGCTGTTGGCGCTGGGCACCGTGCCCTCGATGGTGGCCAGCCGCACGCGGTCGGCGTCGAGGCGCGGGATCGAGCCCAAAAGGCCGATCGTGTAGGGGTGCTGCGGGTCGGCGAACAGGTCGGCGACCTCGGCGCTTTCGACGATCTGGCCCGCGTACATCACCAACACCTCGTCGGCCACCTCGGCGATGACGCCAAGATCGTGGGTGATGATCAGCACGGCCATGCCGAGCCGCTGCTGCAGGCCCTGCAGCAGGTCGAGGATCTGGGCCTGGATGGTGACGTCGAGCGCCGTGGTCGGCTCGTCGGCGATCAGCAGCGCGGGCTCGCAGCACAGCGCCATGGCAATCATGACGCGCTGGCGCATGCCACCCGACAGCCGGTGCGGATAGTCGTCGAAGCGCGCCGCGGCCGAGGGGATGCGCACCAACTCCAGCATCTCGATGGCGCGCGCCTTGGCGGCCTGCGGCGACATCTGGGTATGGGCAAGGACCGCTTCGACGATTTGCTGGCCGATGGTGTGCACCGGATTGAGCGAGGTCATCGGCTCCTGGAAGATCATCGACATCTTGCCGCCGCGCAGTTGGCGGCGTTCGTCGGCCGACAGCGCCAGCACGTCGCGGCCCTCGAACAGCACGGATTCGGCCGCGACCCGGCCGGGCTCGGCGACCAGGCCCATGATCGAGAGCGAGGTCACGCTCTTGCCGCAGCCTGATTCACCGACCAGCCCGACGGTCCTGCCGCAGCCGACGGAAAAGCTGATGCCGTCGACGGCGCGGAACAATCCGCGGTCGGTGTCAAAATGCGTGCGGAGACCGCGGACCTCGAGCAGCGCGTCCATCAGAAGGAGTAGTCCAGTCCCTTGTAGAAGGTGTTCTGATAGAGCATGTGCGGCCGTACACCCTTCAGCTTCTTGAGGCTGGTGGTGTACATCGCGATGTTCATCACCGGCATCCAGAGATGCTCCTCGGTGACGCGCTGCTGGGCCAGCGCATAGTACTTAGTGCGGTCGGCGTTGGTCAGCGACGCCTTGCCCATCTTGAGGTACTCGTCGGTCTTGGGGTCGTTCCAGTTCATGCGGTTGGGTGTCGGCATGTTCTTGGAGTCGAAGTAGAAGTTGAGCAGGTCGCCGGCCGACATGTAGGGGAACGTCACCGTCCACAAATCGTAGTCCTGCTTGGCCATCTCGGCCGGGGCGATGGTGCTGTCGTAGCCGGTGATCTTCCAGTCAATGCCGATCTTGCGCATGTAGCCCTGGATCGCCTCGGAGACGCGCGGGAAGTAGGCGACCTGTGTGAACAGCACGCGTGGTGCCAGCTTGACGCCGTCCTTCTCGCGGATGCCGTCGGAGCCGACCTTCCAGCCGGCCTCGTCGAGCAGCTTCTTCGCCCGCTCGGCGTCCTCCTTGATGATGCCCTTGGTCGAGTCGGCGAAGTCGAGCGCCTTGGCATCGATGTAGGTGTAGGCGGGATCGGCATTGCCCAGCATGATGCCCTTGACGATCTCGGCGCGGTTGATGGCGATGTTCATCGCCTCGCGCACACGCTTGTCGGCCACCATCGGCCGCGTCGTCTTGTAGCCGTAGTACATGAGCTGGAAGTTGGGCGTCGCCTCCTGGACGTTAAGGTTGGGCGCCGACTTGACCTGCTGGATGAAGGCCAGCGGGATCTGGTGGGTGACGTCGAACTGGCTGCCCAGCATGGCGGCGACGCGGCTCGCATCCTCGGGGATGATCTTGATCGAGAGCTTCTCGAACTTCACCGGGCCCTTGTTCTGGTACATCGACGGCCCCCACTTGTAGGCGTCGTGACGTTTCAGAACGATCTCGGTGCGCGGCTGCCAGCTCTCGAAGCACCACGGACCGGTGCCGTCGATCGTCTTGACGCCGTAGTCCTTGCCGAGCGATTCGACGCTCTCCTTGTTGTGGATCGCCGTGGTGAACATGGTGAGGTTGAGCAGCAGGTCGGAGAACGGCTCGTTCAGCTCGTACTCGATGGTGTAGGGATCGGTGGCGCGGATGTCCTTGAGGTTGCCGGCGCGCCAGGCGAGCGGCGCCTTGAGCTCGGCGCTGGTCAGCCGCTTGAAGGTGTAGACCACGTCGGCGGCGGTGAATTTCTTGCCGCTGCAGAACGACACGTCCTCGCGCAGCTTGAAGGTGTAGAGCTTGCCGTCCGGAGTCATCGTCCACGACTTGGCGAGGTAGGGGATCGGCGTCTTGCCGTCCCAGTCCATCGCCACCAGCGTATCCTGGAACATGTTGACGATATCGGAGGTCGGCGACCAGGTCGTGCGCGAGCCGTCATAGTGCGGCGCGTCGAGCGCCTTCATCATGCGCAGCGTCTGTGCTTCCGCAGCCGACGCCAACGCCATCGCGCCAAACACAACTGTTCTAGCCAGTACTCTAAGCATGGTCGTTCTCCCTATCAGAATGACGCGTCGAGGCCTTTGTAGAAGGTGTTCTGGTAAATCATGTGCGGGCGCATGCCCTTCAGATTCTTGCTGGTGACCTGGTCCATGTTGATGTTGAGCACCGGCATCCACAGGTGCTCGCGCATCGCCTTCTGCTGCACCAGGGCATAGTTCTTGGCGCGGTCCTCGGACGTAAGGGCGGCGCGGCCCTGCTTCAGCCATTCGTCGGTCTCGGCGTCCTTCCAGTTCATGCGGTTGGGCGTCGGGATGTTGGCCGAGTCGAAGTAGATGTTCATCAGGTCGCCGGCCGACAGGTAGGGCACGGTGACCGACCAGATCTCGTAGTCCTGCTCGGCCATCTTGACCGAGGCGATGGTCGAGTCCCATGGCTGGAGCTGCCAGTGCACGCCGATCTTGCGCAGGTAGCCCTGGATCGCCTCGGCGACGCGGGCCGAATTGGCGTTCGCCGTGTAGTAGACCCGGGGGGCGAGCTTGACGCCGTCCTTCTCGCGGATGCCGTCGGAGCCCACCTTCCAGCCGGCCTCGTCGAGCAGCTTCTTCGCCTGTTCGGCGTCTTCCTTGACGAGCCCCACGGTCTTGGGGTCGTGGTCGAGAGCCGCCGGATCGACGATGGTGAAGGCGGGATCGGCGTTGCCCAGCAATATTGCCTTGCCGATGGCCGCGCGATCGATGGCGATGCTCATGGCTTCGCGCACGCGCTTGTCGGCCACCATCGGCCGCGTCGTCTTGAAGCCGAAATAGAGCAGCTGGAAGTTGGGTTGCGCCGGGTTCACCGTCAGCATCGGCGCGGTCTTGGCCTGGGCGATGAACTGCGAGGGAAACTGGTGGGTGACGTCGAACTGTCCCGCCATCATCGCCGCCACGCGGCTCGAATCCTCGGGCACGATCTTGATGACGAGCTTCTCGAACTTCACCGGGCCCGGATTCTTGTACATCGAGGGCCCCCATTTGTAAGCGTCGTGGCGCTTGAGCACGATCTGTGTGCGCGGCTGCCACGACTCGAAGCACCATGGGCCGGTGCCGTCGGCGCCCTTGATGCCGTAGTCCTTGCCCAGCGCCTCGACGCTCTCCTTGTTATGGATGACGTTGGTGAACATGGTGAGCTGCAGGAGAAGCTCCGAATAAGGCTCGGTGAGCTCGTACTCGACGGTATACGGATCGACCGCGCGCAGTTCCTTGATGGTGCCGGCGCGCCAGGCATAGGGGCCCTTGACCTCGGGACTCTTCAGGCGCTTGAAGCTGAAGACCACATCGTCGGCGGTGAACTTCTTGCCGCTGCAGAACGACACGTCGTCGCGCAGCTTGAAGGTGTAGGTCTTGCCGTCGGCGCTCACTGTCCACGACTTGGCGAGATAGGGGATCGGCGTCCTGCCGTCCCAGTCGAGCGCCACCAGCGTGTCCTGGAACATGTTGACGATGTCGGAGGTCGGGCCCCAGGTCGTGCGCTGCGCGTCGTAATGCGGCGCGTCGATGCCCTTCATCATCTTCAGCGTCTGCGCACCGGCTGGTACTGCGAAAAACAACGCGAACGCGGCATAGAACAGGGATCTGGTCATTGTTGCAGCCTCGGGTCGAGGACGTCGCGCATCGCGTCGCCCAGAAGGTTGGCGGCCAGCACGATCACGAAGATCGCGAGACTAGGAATCGTCGCGATATGCGGCGCCATGAAAAGGAAGTCGCGACCCTGGGCCGCCATCATGCCGAGCTCGGCGGTCGGCGGCTGCGCGCCCATGCCGAGAAAGCCCAGTGCCGAGCCGATGAGGATGATCTGGCCGAAGCGCAGGGTGAGGAAGACGAAGATGGTCGAGATGCAGTTGAGCGTGAGGTAGCGCCAGATCAGCGTCGAGTCGGAGACGCCGACGGCGCGACCGGCTTCCATGAACTCCTGGCCCATCACGCCCACCGCCGCGCCGCGCGCCACGCGCGCCACGTCCGGGATTGTCGCCACCACAAGCGCGATCACCACGGCCGTGAGTCCGGCGCCGAAGATCGCCGCTACTGCGAGGCCGATCAGGATGGCCGGGAAGGCCAGCATCACGTCGACCAGCCGCATGATCCAGCCGTCGAGTCTGGGATAGAATGCCGCCAGGATGCCGAGCACGCCGCCGAAGGCGCCGCCGATGATGACGCCGACGAGGCCTAGCATCAGGGTGTTGCGCGTGCCGTAGATCACGCGGCTCAGGATGTCGCGGCCGGTATTGTCAGTGCCGAGCAGGTTAACCTCGTTGGGCGGCTGCATCACTTTGGTGAGGTCGGTGAGATAGGGGTCGTGGGGCGCGATCAGCGGCGCGAAGATCGCCGCCAGAACGATGAGCGTGAGCGTCACCGCCGCCGTTGCCGCCACCTTGTCGCGGGTGAGGCGGCGCAGCACGCCGGCGCGGCCGAGCGGGCCTGCTTCGGCGTCACCGGCGATGGGCTCGAGGACCTCGACGCTCATGAGCGCTGCAGCCGTGGATCGAGATAGACGTAGAGCACGTCGACTACCAGGTTGATCGTCAGGAAGGCGATGGCGAGGATCATGATGGCGCCCTGCGCCGTCGGAAAATCGCTCGAGACGATGGCGCCGACGGCCAGCCGGCCGACACCCGGCCACGAGAACATGGTTTCCGTGACCACCGCGCCGCCCAGCAGGAAAGCGGCCTGCAGGCCGATCAGGGTGACGACCGGGATCATGGCGTTGCGCAGCGCGTGATGGACGATCACCACTGTCTCGCGCAGGCCCTTGGCGCGGGCGGTGCGCACGAAGTCGGCGCCCAGCACTTCCAGCACCGCCGTGCGCGTCAGCCGCGCGATCGGGCCGATCAGCACGGCGCCCAGCGTCGACGCCGGCAGGATCAGGCTCGGCAGACCGCCGTCCCACACCGGGCCGGTGCGGCCGGTGAAGGGCAGCATGGCCCATTTGTAGCCGACATACTGGATCAGGATCAGGCCGATGAAGAACACCGGCATGGACACGCCGGCGACCGAGACCGCCATGATCAGCCGGTCGGCGATGCGGCCGCGATTGACCGCCGCCAGCGTCCCGAGCGCCAGGCCGCTGGGCACGGCGATCAGCATCGCCCCCACCATCAGCTCGACGGTTGGGCCGATGGTCAGCGCCAGCTCCTCGATCACCTGCTTGTTGGAGATGATCGAGCGGCCGAGATCGCCGCGCAGCACGCGCAGGATATATTCGAAGAACTGCACGGGAATCGGCCGGTCGAGACCGAGCTCGAGGCGGATGGCGGCGATGGTCTCGGCCTTGGCGTCGGGGCCGGCGATGATCATCGCCGGATCGGCCGGCACGACCTGCAGGAGGCAGAAGCAAAGGAAGAGAACCCCGAGCAAGGCGGGGAACGAAATCAGCAAACGATGGACAATCTGTCGTCCCATACAACGTCCGCGGACGCGTTCGACCAAGGAGCAACGCCGTCGGCGGCGCCGACGCTTTGCAGTTTCCTCCCTGGTGGCCGCGCTTCGTCCGACGTGCGCGGCCTTTGATTATGCGCGAATACTGGCACGCCCCCGGCGCGTCGTCACGCCCAGCCGCCTGCATGCGGCAGCACATGGCCGGTGATGAAGCCGGCGCCGTCCGAGCACAGGAAACACACCGCCGCGCCCAGCTCCTCCGGCTTGCCCAGCCGGCCGAGCGGTATCTGTGCCGTCATCTTGGCCATCGCTTCCTTGTTGGCGAGCAGCGCCGGCGGGAAGTAGTCGGGGTTCTCGACATAGTTCGAGCCGACGGCGTTTACCGTGATGCCGTCGCGGCCCAGCTCCTTGGCTAGCGACGACACCAGCCCGTTGGCCGCCGCCCGCGCCGAGACATAGGGCGCGTAGTTGGCGATGCCGCGCAGCGGTGCGGCCGAGGAGACGAACACGATGCGGCCGTGCTTGCGCTTGCGCATGGCGGGCGCCACGAACTGGGTGAGGCGCAGCGGCGCCACCGCCATGGCTTCCAGCGCTGCACGGTAGTCTTCCATGCGGGTTTCGCCGAGCGGCGCGCGCAGTTCCGGGTAAGCGTCGTTGTTGACCAGCGCGTCGATATGGCCGTGGCGCTTCAACGCCAGCTCGACCAGCGTCGCGGGATCGGCGACCGACAGCGCATGGGCGCCGGGGAACTTGTTCTCGTAAGCATGCCGCGCGGTCGGGCCCTCGAAGGCCGGATCGTGCGCCAGAACGGTCGCACCCTGGGCCAAGGCCACCGCTGTTGTCGCATGGCCTGCGAACTTTTCGACGTTGGTGATCAGCATCACCCGGCCTTTCAGCGGCATGGCGTTTCCCCTAAGTTGCGCCCCATGAGCGATGCTCCCGATACTATCCCGCCCGGGGGAGGCGAAAAGGTCTCCTTCGGCTACCGCGACGTTCCCGCGGTCGAGAAGGCCGGCATGGTGCGCCAGGTCTTCGCGAGCGTGGCGCCGCGCTACGACCTGATGAACGATCTTATGTCGGGGGGCGTGCATCGTCTGTGGAAGGACACCGCGGTGGATGTCCTTAACCCGCGGCCGGGCGAACGGTTCCTCGATGTCGCCGGCGGAACGGGCGATATCGCCTTCCGCATCCTTAAGCGCCAAGGTGACCGCCCCGACGTCACGGTCTGCGACATCAACCCAGCCATGCTGGACGTCGGTCGCGACCGCGCCGTCGATCGCGGCTTGTTGCAGGGCCTCACCTGGACCACCGGCGATGCCGAGAGCTTGCCGTTTCCCGACCGTTCGTTCGACGGCTACACGATCGCCTTCGGCCTGCGCAACGTCACCGACATCGACAAGGCGCTGCGCGAGGCCTTTCGCGTCCTGAAGCCGGGTGGGCGGTTCCTCTGCCTGGAGTTCAGCCGCGTCAGCAGCCGGCCGCTCGCCAGGCTCTACGACGCCTACTCAGAGCGCGCTCTGCCGTTCTTCGGCCGGCTGATCGCCAAGGACGCCGAGTCCTATCGTTACCTGCATGAGAGCATCCGGCGGTTCCCGCCGCAGCCCGAACTGGCGGATCGCATGCGCCAGTCGGGACTTGCCAACGTAGCGTGGCGTGACATGACCCTGGGCGTCGTGGCGCTGCACAGCGGCTGGCGCGTCTAGCGGCGCGACGGAGCACACATGCTGCGCGCCCTGCGCAATTCCTGGCGGCTCCTGCGGCTTGCGATCAGCCTCGCGCGGCATGACGCGCTGTTTCCGCTCGAGATCCTGGGCGTGGCGCCGGCGCTGGTCGGTTGGGCGCGCATATGGGGCCGGCTCTTTGCCTGGCGCCGCGACATGCGACGGCCTGGAGAAAGGTTGGCGGCCGCGCTGCAGGAGATGGGTCCTTCTTTCATCAAGCTCGGCCAGGCACTGTCGACCCGCGCCGATCTCTTGAGCGAAGGCGTCGCCGCCGACCTGACGCGCCTGCAGGATCACTTGCCGGCGTTCTCCGGTGCCGAAGCGCGCGCCACGATGGTCGGCGAACTCGAGCGCCCGCTGGAAGAGCTGTTTACGAGCTTTGACGATGTGCCGGTGGCGGCGGCTTCGATTGCCCAGGTCCACTTTGCCGTGACGACCGACGGCCGCGACGTCGCGGTGAAGATCCTGCGTCCCGGCATCGAACAGGCCTTCGAGCGCGATCTCGACCTTTTCTACTGGATGGCCGAGCTGGTCGAGCGCACGCAGCCGCGCTTTCGCCGCCTGAAACCCGTCGAATCGGTGCGCGCCTTCGCCGACGTCGTCCGCGTCGAGATGGACCTGCGCATGGAGGCGGCGGCGGCCGAGGAACTCGGGCTGAACTTCGCCGACGATCCTGGCTATCGCGCCCCCACCATCGACTGGGATCGCACGGCGCGGCGCGTGCTGACGCTTGAGCGCGTGGTCGGCATCCCGATCGGCGACCGCGACGCCATCGTCGCCGCCGGCCACGATCCCGACGCCGTCATGAAGAAGTGCGCCGAGGCGTTCTTCTACCAGGTCTTCCGCGACGGCTTCTTCCACGCCGACATGCATGGCGGCAACGCCTTCGTCGATCCGGAAGGCCGCATCGTGCCGGTCGATTTCGGCATCATGGGCCGCGTCGACGAGGACACCCGCGGCTATCTCGCCGAGCTGCTGGTTTCCTTCCTGCGTCGCGACTACCGCGCCGTGGCCGAGGTCCAGTTCCGCGCCGGCTACGTGCCGGCCGACCAGTCCGTCGAGATTTTTGCCCAGGCCTGCCGCTCGATCGGCGAGCCGATCTTCGGCAAGCCCAGCCACCAGATCTCGATCGCGCGCCTGCTGGCGCAATTGCTGCGCGTCACCGAACAATTCGAGATGGCGGTGCAGCCGCAGCTCCTGCTGCTGCAGAAGACCATGCTGATGGCCGAGGGCATGGGCACGCGGCTCAATCCCACGGTCAACATCTGGGAACTGGCCCAGCCCCTGATCGAGGATTGGATGCGCAGCCATTTCGGACCGCGCGCAACCATCGGCCGCGCCGCCGAGGACCTGGTGCAGGGCCTGCGCCGCCTGCCGCGCCTGATCGACAGCCTGCACGTTATCGCCGAACGGGAGCGCAAGATCGCCGAGCGCGCGCCGCCGCCCGTTCCATCGCGCAGCTGGCCGCGCATCGGCGTCGCCGAGACCCTGGCCGTGATCGCTCTGCTGGCCGCGCTTGCGGCGTGGTGGCACTAGAGTGACCGGTGGCGAGATTGCCTTCGGCCTCGCCGTCTTCCTTCTTGCCGGGACGATCAAGGGGCTGGTCGGGCTCGGCCTGCCGACCATCGTGATCGCGCTTACCAGCCTCGTGCTGCCGCTGCCCGAGGCGATCGCGCTGATCGCCTTCCCGACCATCGTCAGCAACATCTGGCAGGCGGCGGTCGGCGGGCATTTCAAGGCGATCGTGAAGCGGCATTGGCGGCTGATCGTGCCGCTGATGATCGTGCTCTACGTCACCATGTGGCAGGTCGGCCAGAAAGGGCCGAACTGGGCGTTCCTGGTGCTGGGCGGCGTGCTGATCGTCTATGGCGGCATGGGGCTGCTGCGCATCCGGCCGCGCGTCACGCCCGACATGGAAAAGCCGCTGGCGCCGGTCATCGGCGCTGTTTCGGGCTTTGTCGCAGGCCTGGTGGGCGTGCCCATCATCCCGCTGGTGCCCTACCTGCAGGCTCTCGATATCAAGCCCTCCGAGGTCGTGCAAAGCCTGGGAATCGTGCTCTGCGCCACCTCGCTGGTCCTTACCGCCTCGCTGTTCAACTTCGGCCTGCTCGACGGCCAGCGCAGCCTGGTGTCGCTGGCGGCGGTGGCACCGTCGCTGGCCGGCATGTGGCTGGGCCAGCGCATCCGCTTCAGGCTGTCGATCGAGCAGTTCCGGCTGGCCGTGTTCGGCGCGCTGCTGGCCATGGGCCTCTACACTTTCACCAGCAGATTGTTGTGATATTCTGCCCGCCATGTTGAGTGGCAAGCGTATCCTCCTGATCGTCGCGGGCGGCATTGCCGCCTTCAAGTCGCTGGAACTGATCCGGCGGCTGCGCGAGCGCGGTGCTTCGGTGCGCTGCGTGCTCACCGAAGCCGGCGCCAAGTTCGTCACCCCGCTGTCGCTGCAGGCCCTCACCGAGGATCGTGTCTACTCCGACATGTTCTCGCTGACCGACGAAAGCGAGATGGGCCACATCCAGCTTTCGCGCGATGCCGATCTCTTGGTCGTGGCGCCCGCCACGGCGAACATCCTGGCGCGCATGGCCGGCGGCCTGGCCGACGATCTCGCCGCCACCGTGTTGCTCGCCACCGACAAACCCGTGCTGGCAGCGCCGGCGATGAACGTCCGCATGTGGACGCACGCCGCGACTGCCGAGAACGTCGAGACGCTGCGCCGCCGCGGCGTGCATTTCATCGGGCCCAACGACGGCGCCATGGCGTGCAACGAGCACGGTCCCGGCCGCATGTCGGAGCCGGAGGAAATCGTCGCCGCCATCGAGGGCCTGCTTGCGGGCAGCAAGGCCCCCTCCCTCAAGTCATTGGCCGGCAAGAAGGCGCTGGTGACCAGCGGCCCGACCCGCGAGGCGCTCGATCCGGTGCGCTATATCTCCAACCATTCCTCGGGCAAGCAGGGCCACGCCATCGCCACGGCGCTGGCGCGGCTCGGCGCTGATGTCACGTTGGTTAGCGGGCCGGTCGGTCTTGCCGATCCACCGGGCGTGCGAACGGTCCATGTCGACTCGGCCGACCAGATGCTGGCGGCCTGCCTCGCGGCCGGCGCGCTCGACGTGGCGATCTTCGCCGCCGCCGTCGCCGACTGGAAGGCAGCGGAGCCGGCCAAGTCCAAGATCAAGAAAAAGCCCGGCGCTGCTCCGCCGGCTCTGGCACTGGCGGCCAACCCCGACATCCTGGCGACGCTGTCGCGCAGCGGCCCGCGCCGTCCGGCACTGGTCATAGGCTTTGCCGCCGAGACCGAGAACGTCGTGGTCAACGCAACCGCCAAGCTCAAGTCGAAAGGCTGCGACTGGATTCTCGCCAACGACGTCTCGCCGGCCACCGGTACCTTCGGCGGCGAGCGCAACACCGTGCATCTCGTGACGTCCAAGGGCGTCGAGGATTGGCCGACGCTGGCCAAGGAACAGGTAGCCGTTCGGCTGGCCGAACGCATCGCCGGCCATCTCGGTCAGCCGCGGCCGGCGCAGGCCGCGGAGTAGCCGGCGCATGAAGGGTCCGGAAAGTGTCGCCATCCAGGTCGTGCGCCTGCCACACGGCCATGATCTGCCCTTGCCCGACTACGCCACCGCCGCCGCTGCTGGCGCCGATCTGGTGGCGGCGATTTCCGGCGATCTGCAGCTCGGCTCGCTCGAGCGCCTGATCGTGCCGACCGGCATATCGATTTCCTTGCCGCCGGGCTTCGAGGCCCAGGTGCGGCCGCGCTCTGGTCTGGCGGCCAAGAACGGCGTTACCGTGGCCAATGCGCCCGGCACCATCGATGCGGATTACCGCGGCGAAATCGGCGTCATCCTGGTCAACCTCAGCAAGCAGCCCTTCACCATCACGCGCGGCATGCGAATTGCACAGCTCGTGGTGGCGCGACATGCCCGGGCGGTCTGGCAGGAGGTCGCCAAGCTGGACGATACGGCGCGCGGTGCGGGTGGCTTCGGCTCCACCGGCGTGGCGACAGGTCCCGTGCAATCGCCGTAGGGAGACGGTCGGATGCCTCGGCTGAGCAAGAAGACCATGTTCGCCATAGAGGCGGTGCTCGATGTCGCCTTTCATGTTGGCGACAATCCGGTGCGCAGCGGCGACATCACCGAGCGCCAGCGTATCCCCAAGCGCTATCTCGAGCAGGTTCTGCAACATCTGGTGCGCGCCGGCATCCTTGCCGGCAAGCGCGGCCCGCGCGGCGGCTACCGCCTCGGCCGCGAGCGACGACGCATAACCCTCGGCGAGGTCGTGCGTGTCGTGCGCAACCTCGAAGTAGAGACCGAACCCAACGATCCCTCGGTCGGCTCGCCGCTCGCCCACGAGGTGGTGTGGCCGATGTGGGAGAATTTGCGCGACGAGATGATGTCGCGGCTCGACACCATCACGATCGAGGATCTCTGCGAGCGGGCGCGCTCGAAGGGCTTGAACGCGCCGGTCAAGGTACGACAGAGCGAGCTCAACGCCTGACCGAGCGGACCGATGGCGGCACGGCGGTCGGTCTCTTCCTGCTGGCGCGGGCGTTGCGCGCCTTCGCCGACGGCCTGATCAGCGTCCTTCTGCCCGCCTACCTCTTCAGCCTGGGCTACGGCGCCGTCGAGGTCGGCATCGTGGCCACCGGTACGCTGCTCGGCTCCGCCGCCCTCACGCTTGGCGTCGGCCTGTTCGCCGGCCGCCTGCCGCAGCGCCTCGTGGCGCTCGCCGGCTGCGCCCTCATGATCGCCACGGGGCTGAGCTTCAGCGCCGCCGAATCATTCTGGCTGATCGTGGTGATCGCCGTCGTCGGCACGCTAAACCCCTCGATCGGCGACGTGAGCCTGTTCCTGCCGATGGAACAGGCGCGGCTGGCCGATCTGGTGAAACCCGAGAAACGCACGGCGGTCTTCGCCTGGTACTCGCTGTTCGGCACGCTCGCCGGCGCCTTCGGCACCCTAGCGGCACCCGTGCCGGGAGATTTCGGTATCGCGCTCAAGTTCACCTTCCTGATCTATGTCGTCGTCGGGCTTTTGCTCACCGCGATTTACCTGCTGGCGCCGTTGCGTGGGCCACTTGGCGCACCGGCGCACGGCCAGCCTGCACTGTCTAAGGAAACCCGCGGACCGATTCTGGTGCTGACGTCGCTGTTCTGCCTCGATGCCTTCGGCGGTGGCTTTTTGCTGCAGTCGCTGATCGCGATCTGGTTGTTCGATCGCTTCGGCTTGTCGGTCGCCGAGGCGAGCCGGATGCTGTTTGTGATGAACCTGCTGGCGGCGTTCTCCCAGCTCGCCGCACCTGCCGTGGCGCGCAAGCTCGGCATCATCAACACCATGGCGTTCACCCATCTGCCGGCCAACATCGTGCTGTTGCTGGCGCCCTTCGCGCCGAACCTCGAAATCGCCATGGCGCTGTTCTTCATCAGGAGCGCGCTGTCGTCGATGGATGTGGCGCCGCGCGCCAGCCTGATCGTGCTGCTGGTGCCGCCGGAAAAACGCAACGCCGCCGCCAGCATCGCCGCCGTGCCGCGCGCGCTCGCCGCCGCCGGGGCGCCGGCCGTCGCGGGCCTCTTGCTGGCGGCTTCGCCGCTTCAGTGCGTATGCCAGATAAGAGAACAGGCGGCTGTCACCCTTTGACAGCCCCCAACGGCGCCTGTAAATAGGCGCCTCCTCGGGTCCCTGGCGCCGCCGCCCGGCGGTGATCGACGGGGCCCACCCAAGTACGTGACAGCGCAGTTCTCCAAAGGTTTCGGCCGTTCCGGTCGTTCCAGCGCGTGCGCCATTTTCCAAAACGACTGAAGAGCCATGAACCTCCAAGACCTCAAGAAGAAATCACCGCCCGACCTCCTCGCCTTCGCCGAGGAACAGGGTGTCGAAGGCGCCGCTATGCTGCGCCGCCAGGAGTTGATGTTCGCCATCCTCCAGAAGCTCGCAGCCGCCGACCAGGCGATCTTCGGCGTCGGCACCATCGAGGTGCTGCCCGACGGCTTCGGTTACCTGCGCTCGATCGAATCGAGCTACCTGCCCGGCCCCGACGACATCTACATCAGCCCGACCCAGGTCCGTAAGTTCGGCCTGCGCACCGGCGACACCGTCGAAGGCGAGATCCGCGCGCCCAAGGACGGCGAGCGCTACTTCGCCATGGTGCAGATCAACAAGATCAATTTCGACGACCCCGAGGCGCTGCGTCACCGCATCGGCTTCGACAATCTTACGCCGCTCTATCCCGACGAGAAGCTGAAGCTCGAGATGGACAGCCCCGGCGTCATGGCGCCGACGATCTCCGAGGAGCAGAGCACCTCGCGCGCCACCTCGTCGGGCCGCGTCAGCACCGGCCGGCGCACCACCGGCACGCTCACCAAGAAGGTGACCAACACGCCGCAGCAGCAGCTCGACATCTCGACCCGCGTCATCGACCTGATCGCGCCGATCGGCAAGGGCCAGCGCGCGCTCATCGTGTCGCCGCCGCGTACCGGCAAGACGGTGCTGCTGCAGAATATCGCGCACGCCATCACCGCCAACAATCCCGAAGTCTTCCTCATGGTGCTGCTGATCGACGAGCGGCCCGAGGAAGTGACCGACATGCAGCGCACGGTGAAGGGCGAGGTCGCGAGCTCGACCTTCGACGAGCCGGCGAGCCGCCACGTCGCCGTGGCCGAAATGGTGATCGAGAAGGCCAAGCGCCTGGTCGAGCACAAGAAGGACGTGGTGATCCTGCTGGATTCCATCACGAGGTTGGGCCGCGCCTACAACACCGTGGTGCCGAGTTCGGGCAAGGTGCTGACCGGCGGTGTCGACGCCAACGCCCTGCAGCGCCCCAAGCGCTTCTTCGGTGCTGCACGAAACATCGAAGAGGGTGGCTCGCTCACTATCATCGCGACGGCCCTGATCGATACCGGCTCGCGCATGGACGAAGTCATCTTCGAAGAGTTCAAGGGCACCGGTAACTCGGAAATCATTCTCGACCGCAAGGTCTCCGACAAGCGCACCTTCCCGGCCATCGACATCACCAAGTCGGGCACCCGCAAGGAAGAGCTGCTGGTCGATCGCGCGACGCTGCAGAAGATGTGGGTGCTGCGCCGCATCCTCATGCCGATGGGCGCGGTGGACGCCATCGAGTTCCTGCTCGACAAGCTGCGCACCTCCAAGACGAACCAGGACTTCTTCGGGTCGATGAACCAGTAACGCGCCGTCACCGGCGCGGGTGGGCGACAGCGCTTGTAATCAAGCGCGAGAGCCCGCGCGGTTCAGAAAAGACAAGAACTATGACGGCCGGTCGCCCGTTCGGGCGAATACGGCCGAGGCGTGCACGATCCTCTCCTCGCCCACCATCAGGTAGCAATTGGCGAAGGCAAGGCGGCCGCCCACCTTGTGGACATCGACATGGGCCTCGACCCAGTCGCCGATCTTCGCCGAGCCGGCGAAATCCGCTTTCACGCTGGCCGTCGTCAGCATCGGCGACGGCGTCTGGCTGCACGTCGTGCGATAGCCCAGCGAGATGTCGGCCAGCGTCGTCAGCAACCCGCCATGGGCGAAGCCGCGGGCATTGGCGTGCCTGGCCGAATGCGCAAGCCGACGATGAAAGTGCCATCGCTATTCTCGCGGTAGAAGGACGGGCCGTTATGGTCGAGGAACGGGCTGGTGCGGAATAGCGGCTTGAAGCCTTCGGGGGGATCGCTTTCCATTCGACGGTGTCTACGCCCCCAGATCCGCCGCCACAGCGCGGCGCTGCTCGGCACTCACCTGAACGTCGGCGCCGAACCACGCCTTGAAGCCCATGCGGCCCTGGTGCAGCAACATGCCCAAACCATCGACGCAGCGATGGCCGCGCGCCCGCGCCGCGGTGAGCAGCCTGGTTTCGAGCGGGATGTAGACGATGTCGTTCACCACCGCGCCCTTGGGCAGCTTCGCAAGATCGATCTCGAGTGGCGGCTTGCCGGTCATGCCCAGCGCCGCGGTGTTGACCAGCAGCGTTGCGCCGTCGAGCGACTCCGAGCGGTCGTCCCAGCGCTCGATGGCGATGCGCCGGCCGTCCTTCGGCGTGAAGGCGATGCCCAGCTTGATGGCGCTGTCCTGCGTGCGGTTAATGAGACGCAGCTCGGGCACGCCGGCATCCATCAGGGTTGCCGCGACCGCACGGGCAGCGCCGCCGGCGCCCAGCACGACGGCCGGGCCCGCTTCGGCCCGCCACTCAGGCGCGCTCGCCTTGAGATGGGCAAGGAAGCCGAAACCGTCGCTGTTGCGGCCTTCGAGCGAGCCGTCGGCCTGCTTGATCACGGTGTTGACCGCACCGATGCGCGCGGCGGCGGGATCGATGCGGTCAAGGAGCGGCATGATGTCGATCTTGTGCGGCAGGGTGAGATTGCAGCCCCGCGCGTTGGGCGTCTTGCGCAGGAACGCTACCAGTTCCTCGAGCGCGGCGCGCTTGGGCTCGACCGGCAGGCGGCCATAGTGGCCGTCGATGCCGTGCTGCTTCAGCCAGAAGCCGTGCAGCGCCGGAGAACGCGAATGTTCGACCGGCCAGCCGACGATGGCGGCGAAGGGACGGCCGCGCGCCTCGGCCAGCAGGGTGTCGTATGCCGTCACGGCTTGTTCTCCAGCCCGATGCCGTGATTGGACAGGAACGACAGCAGCGGCAGCAACGGCAGTCCGAGAATAGTGAAGTAATCGCCGTCGACCCGGGTGAAGAGGTGCGCACCGAAGCTTTCCAGGCGATAGGCGCCGACCGACGTGGTCACGCTGTCGCCGGAGCGCGCGAGATAGGCGTCGAGAAAACTCTCGTTGAACGGCCGCATGGTGAGCCGTGCCCGCTCGCCCCAATGCCAGATACGCTGGCCGTTGCGGGCGACGACGACCGAGGAGAAGAGCTCATGCGTCTGGCCGCGCAGCGCCAGCAGCTGCGTGCGTGCCGCCGCCAAGGTCGGCGGCTTGTCGAACAGGCGGCCATTGCAGGCGAGGGTCGAATCGGCGCCGATCACCAAGGCGTCGGCCTGGCGTGCCGAAACGCGGCGGGCCTTGAGCTCGGCCAGCGCTTCGGCCACGGCCTGCGGCGGCGACCGTTCGGCCGCCATGCTGCGCTTGACCTCGTCCTCGTCGACGCCCGGCGGCACGACCTCGAAGGTGAGGCCGGCATCGGTGAGAAGGCGAAAGCGCGATTCGCTGGTCGAGGCAAGGATAAGGGGCGGCGGCATCGGTTCAGGTGAGGGGTCTCAAGCGGGTTCGAGACGGTAGAGCCCGCCCTCGTCGGTGTGCGTGATCAGATAGATAAGCCCGTCCGGGCCCTGACGCACGTCGCGAATATAGGGCAGCAGGCCCGCGATCAGCCGCTCCTCGCCGCGCCAGCGTTCGCCGTCGAGTTCGATGCGGAACAGCGCAAAATTCGACAGCGCGCCGGTGAACACCGAGCCCTTCCAGCCGGGGAATTTGTCGCCGGTGTAGAAGCAGAGTCCGCAGGGCGAGATCGACGGCACCCAGAAGCGCACCGGGTCTTCCATGCCGGGCAGGTTTTTATGCTCGCTGATGATCGAGCCGTTGTAATCGATGCCATGGGTGGCGAGCGACCAGCCGTAGTTCGCGCCGGCCTTCAGGAGGTTCAATTCATCGCCGCCGCGTGGTCCATGCTCGGCCACCCACAGGCGGCCGGTCTCGGGATGCATCGCGAGGCCCTGCGGATTGCGATGGCCCCAGGTGAAGATTTCCGGCCGCGCATCGGTTCGACCAACGAAGGGATTGTCGGCTGGCACCGTGCCGTCGTCCTTGAGGCGCACGACCTTGCCGCCGAGATCCTTCAGGTCCTGGGCGCGCTTCATCTGATAGCGCTCGCCCGCGGTCACATACATCAGGCCGGCGCGGTCGAAGGCGATGCGCGATCCGAAATGCAGCCCGCCCGAGGTGCGCGATCCCTCGAAGATCGGCGTCACATTCCGCAAGCCGCCGTCGGCCAGTTCGGCGCGCGCCACGGTCGTGGCCGAACCGCCAGAACCGGAGCTAGGGCCGGGGCCGGCGTAGGAGAGATAGAGCGCCCGGTTGCGGGCGAAATCCGGATGCAGGCAGATGTCCAGAAGGCCGCCTTGGCCGCTGGCCACGACCTTGGGCACGCCGCCGAGCGGCGTCGGGTCCAGCCGGCCGTTGGCATAGACGCGCAATCGGCCCGGGCGTTCGGTGATCAGCAGCCGGCTGTCCCCTTCGTTACCTGGCAGGAAGGCCATGCCCCAGGGCTGCACCAGCCCGCCCGCCAATGTCACCAGCCGGTATGTGGCTTTGGTGCTGCGCAGCACCGTCTGGGCGCGCGTTACGGCGGGCGCGGCGATCAGGGTGGCGGCGGAAGTGGCGAGAAGCGAGCGGCGGCGCATGGCCTTTCTTAGCATCACTGGCGCCGGGCACCACTGGCGCCGGTTCAAGCCGGCCTTATACTCCGGCCCGCATCTCGGGAGCTCTCATGACCGATCGTTACCTGCGTACCGGTATCTTTCTCGCGCCGTTCCATGCGCTCGACGAGAATCCGACGCTCGCCATCGAACGCGACATGGAACTGGTCCAGCATCTCGACCGGCTGAACTATCACGAGGCGTGGATCGGTGAGCACCATTCCGGCGGCTTCGAGATCATCGCCTCGCCCGAAATGTTCATTGCCGCCGCCGCCGAGCGCACCAGGCACATTCGCCTCGGCACCGGCGTGGTGTCGCTGCCCTATCACAACCCCTTCATGCTGGCCTCGCGCATGACCCAGCTCGACCACATGACGCGCGGCCGCGCCATGTTCGGCGTCGGCCCCGGCGCGCTGGTGCACGATGCGGCCAAGATCGGCATCAAGGCCGCCGACCAGCGCAACCGCATGAACGAATCGCTCGACGTCATCGTCGACCTGATGGCCGGCAGGTCGGTGACCAAGAAGACCGACTGGTTCGACCTCAGCGCCGCGCAGATCCAGCTGCCGCCCTACACCCAGCCCGGCATGGAGATGGCTGTGGCCTGTGCCCGCTCGCCGGTCGGCGCGATCGCCTCGGGCCGCCACGGCATCGGCATGCTGTCGATCGGCGGCACCTCGGACGATGCGCTCGCGGCCCACGCCGCCAACTGGGGCATCTACGAGGAGAATGCGCGGCAGAACGGCAAGGTGGCGGACCGCTCGAAGTGGCGCATCGTCACCTTCGCGCATATCGCGCCGACACGCGAACAGGCCTTCGCCGAGGTGAAATTCGGCATCGATCGCTTCGCCAAGTATTTCACCGACGTTGCCACCTTTCCGATCCTGCCGCCCGGCATCACCGACGCCGCCGAGTTCCTGACCAAGGAAGGCATTGCCTGCATCGGCACGCCCGACGACTGCATCCGCCACTTCGAGCGGTTGTGGAAGGGTTCCAACGGTGGCTTCGGCGCGGTGCTGCTGCTGGCGCATAACTGGGCCGACTGGCCGGCGACGCAGCGTTCCTACGAATTGATGGCACGCTTCGTTCACCCGCGCTTCCAGCGCCGGTCGAACGATCTGCGCAACCTGAGCTACGACACCGCGGTCGCCAATCGCGACGTCTTTTCGGTGCAGTCGCAGGCCGCCGTCGCCACCGAGATCGACAAGTATGCCAACGCCAAGGCCAAGAAGGCCGCGGCAGAGTAATCAACGCCAGACGAGGGGAAACGCGAAATGTCCAAGTCCATCCTGATGCGTGAGAACGGCGGTCCGGAAAAAATGGTGCTCGAGGACGTCGAGGTCGGCGAGCCCGGCCCCGGCCAGGTCAAGATCAAGCACACCGCCATCGGCCTCAATTTCATCGACGTCTATACCCGCAGCGGCCTCTATGCGACGCCGATGCCCAACGCCGTCGGCCGCGAAGCGGCCGGTGTGATCACCGCCGTCGGCCCCAGGGTGAAGGGCTTCAAGAAGGGCGACCGCGTCGCCTATTGCGGCGTGCTGGGTGCCTACTGCCAGGAACGCCTCATGGGCCCGGAGCAGCTCGTGAAGGTCCCCAAGGGCGTGAGCGACGATCAGGCGGCCGCGATCATGCTGAAGGGCATGACGGTCGAGTATCTCGTCGACCGCACCGCCAAGGCCTGGCTGAAGAAGGGCGACACCATCCTGTTCCATGCCGCCGCCGGCGGCGTCGGCCTGTTGTTCGGGCAGTGGGCCAAGGCGCGCGGCTACAAGGTGATAGGCACCGTGTCGTCGCCGGAGAAGGCCGCTCTCGCCAAGAAGAACGGCTACAAGTGGGTGATCGACTACACCAAGGAAGACGTCGTGGCCGAGGTGAAGAAGATCACCAAGGGCAAGGGCGTGCCCGCCGTGTTCGACGGCGTCGGCAAGGACACCTGGGCGGCCTCGCTCGACTGCCTGCAGCCGCGCGGCCTGCTGGTGTCGTTCGGCAACGCGTCGGGCCCCGTGCCGGCGCAGTCGATCAACATTCTCAACGCCAAGGGCTCGCTCTATCTCACGCGCCCCAGCCTCGGCGCCTACACCGCCACGCGTGCGGCGCTCGAGGCCTCGGCCAAGTCGCTGTTCAAGATGGTCACCGGCCGCAAGGTCAAGATTGCCATCGACCAGCGCTATCCGCTGGGCGAAGCCGCCCAGGCGCATATTGATCTCGAAGGCCGCAAGACCACGGGCCAGACGGTTCTGACGCCGTAACGACAGGGACGAACGATGGCCGAGGAAGAAGGTCGGGACGAAGTCCGCGACGTCACGTCCACCTCCTGGCTGGGGCGGATCGGCCAGTCGTTCGGCGGCGTCATCTTCGGCTTCGTGTTGATCGTCGCCTCGGGCGGGCTGCTGTTCTGGAACGAAGGGCGCGCGATCCAGACCGCGCGCTCGCTGGATGAGGGTGCGGGCCTCGTGCACACGGTGGCGGCGGATCGCGTCGATCCGGCCAACGACGGCAAGCTGGTGCATATCGTCGGCACGCTGACAGCATCGGGCCCGGTGATCGACGCCGAGTTCGGCATGCGCAGTCCGGGCCTGCGCATCGTCCGTCGTGTCGAGATGTACCAGTGGAAGGAAGAATCCGAGACCGAGACCAAGAAGAAACTCGGAGGGTCCGAGGAAAAGGTCACGACCTACAAATACACGCGCGACTGGTCGGATCAGCCCATCGACTCGACCAAGTTCCGCGAACGCTCCGGCCATGGCAACCCGCAGATGACCTATCGCGGCCGCTCGACGCTGGCGCCGCAGCCCAAGCTCGGCGCCTTTGCTGTGCCTGAAACCCTGCTGCGCGGCTTCGGTGGCGAGCAGCCCCTCGCGGCCGGCGACGACCAGGCGGCGGCGCTGCAGAAGCGCATCAACAAGCCGGTGGCGGCGATCGACGGCGTGCTCCATATCGCGCGCGATCCCAACCAGCCGGCCGTCGGCGATTTCAAGGTCACCTTCGCCGAGGTGCGGCTGCAGCCGGCCAGCGTCGTGGCCCGCCAGTCGGGTTCGACCTTCGACGCCTTTCCGACCAAGGCTGGCAGATCGGTCGAGTTGATTGCCGCGGGCCAGGTGCCGGCGGCAGAGATGTTCAAGTCGGCGCAGGACGACAACCGCCTGTGGACGTGGCTGATCCTGGCACCGCTTGGCGTGCTGGGCGATGTCATCCCGTTCCTGGGGGACGTGATCCGCGCCGGCACCGGCCTGATCGGCCTGCTTTGCACCGCGGCGATCGCGCCGCTGATCATCGCTGTCGCCTGGCTGTGGTACCGGCCGGTGGTTGCGGTCGGCGCGCTGGTGATCGGCGCCATCGTCGTCTACGGCATCGTCAGGCTCGCCCGCCGGCGCACGGCGCGGAAGGTCGCTGCTGCCTAGATGGCTGCTGCCTAGATGATCGTCGTTGGATTGACCGGCTCGATCGGCATGGGCAAGTCGACCGCGGCGGCGATGCTACGGCGGATGGGCGTGCCGGTCTACGACGCCGACGCCGCCGTGCATGCCCTGCAGGTCAGGAACGGCCCGGCCTTGCCCGCCATCGAGGCGGCCTTTCCCGGCGTCGTGAAGGACGGCGTGCTCGACCGCCAGGCGCTGGGCGCGCGCGTGTTTGGCAACAAGGAAGCGCTGCGCCGGCTCGAGGCGATCGTCCATCCCATGGTCGGCCTGCGCCAGCGCGCGTTCCTCAGGCGTGCCGCCTTGCGGGGCGCGCCGCTGGTCGTGCTCGACATTCCGCTGCTGTTCGAGGGGCTGGGCGAGCGCCGCGTCGACGCCACCCTGGTGGTAAGCGCGCCGCGATTTCTGCAGCGCCGCCGCGTCATGGCGCGGCCGGGCATGACCGTCGAAAAGCTCGACGGCATCCTGCGCCAGCAGGTTCCCGATTCTGTAAAGAAACGTAAAGCTTCCATCGTTATCCCCACCGGCCTTGGCCTCGCGCCGACCCGCACGGCGCTGGAAAAGGCTGTAGCCACGCTGAAGAAGCGGCGGGGACGCGCCTGGCCGTCCAATCCGTGGCGCGAGAAATTCACAGGCATGCTGGCGCGCGCGCGTCGTAAGTAGGCTAGAAAAATCGCATGCGTGAAATCGTTCTCGATACTGAAACCACGGGCCTCGATCCGCTGGCCGGCCACCGCATCGTCGAAGTCGGCTGCATCGAGCTGAAGAATACGGTCGCGACGGGCGTGAGCTTCCAGGCCTATTACAACCCCGAGATGATCATGCCGACCGGCGCGATGGACGTGCACGGTCTCACCGACGAATTTCTGTCCGACAAGCCGCTGTTTGCCGACCGCATCGAGGAGATGTTGGCGTTCATCGGCGATTCGAGGTTGATCATTCACAATGCCCAGTTCGACCTGGGCTTCCTCAATGCCGAACTCGAGCGGGCGGGCCGGCCGAAGATCGCCAACGAATATGTCGACACGGTTTCGATGGCGCGGCGGAAGTTTCCCGGCCAGCGCGCCAGCCTCGACGCCCTGTGCGAGCGCTTCGCTATCGACAATGCCCATCGCGCGCGCCATGGCGCACTTCTGGACGCTGAATTGCTGGCCGAGGTCTATCTCGAGCTGAGTGGCGGCCGCCAGCGCGACCTCGGCCTGGCGGCGGAAGTCGCGCGCGCGGCGTCCGGTGCCGCGGGACGCGCCACCGGTGCCGACGTCAGGCCGGCGCGGGCGTTTCCGCCGAGCGCAGCCGAGCTGGCGGCACATGCCGAGTTCCTGAAGAAGCTCAGCGATCCGCTGTGGCTGAAGGAAGCCGCCGGCTAGGCGTGGCCGACCGGTCCGGTGGGAGGCGGCACGCCGTCGGGCAGGCCGGGGATCTTGCCGCCGTGAGTCTCGAGCTGCTGGCGATAGAGCGTGACGAAATCGACCGGCGCGACGTTGAGCGGCGGGAAGCCCGCCTCGCGCGTGGCGTTGGCGATGATGGCGCGCGCGAAGGGAAACAGCAGGCGCGGGGTCTCGATCATCAGCAGCGGTCCGACCGCTTCCGGCGGCACCGGGCCGAGAGACGCCGTGCCGGCATAGACCAGCTCGAGCATGAACAGCGGTTCCTTCTCGGGGGTGACCGCGGCGGCCTCGATCGACAGCGCGACCTCGAAGGTGCGTGGATCGAACTGGCGGATGTTGACGGCGATGTTCAGCGTGAGCTGCGGCTGCTTCTGCTCGATCAGGCTCTGCGGCGCGCGCGGATTCTCGAAGCTGAAATCCTTGATGTACTGGCCGTGCATGGTGAGCGGCGCAACACCAGGCTGCGGGCCGGGCGTGGGCTGGCCCGGGGTCGGTGCGCCGGGCGGCAGAGGAGTATCGGTCATGTCTGGCTTTCGCTGTGTTTCTGGCGCTGTGTTTCGGCGGCGGGCGGTACCACGCAGGGCGGCACGGCACAAGCGTGGCTACTACTGACGTTCTTGGCTATTCGCGCTCCTTGAACGGCATGATCAGCAGGTGGCCCAGCGGCAAATCGCTCTGGTGGCGGACGCCGAGCAGCATGCCGAGGCGCCGGTCGCGCAACGCCCGGGTGCCGAACATTCGGTCCCAGATCGTGAACAGCACGCCGTAGTTCTGCTCGCTTTCCGGCTGCGTCGCCTTGTGATGGACCCAATGGTACGACGGCATCACCACCAGCAGCGACAGCGTCTTTTCGAACCAGGCCGGCAGGCGAAGGTTGGAATGGCCGAACCAGTTCATGACCATCATCACCACGTCGAAGATGATGACGTGCTCGAGTGGCGTCGAGGAACCGCAAATGAAGATGGCGCGGAAGGCTGAGCCGAAGATGACCTCGCCGAAGTGAAACCGCACTCCTGTCGTGGCATCGAGAAATTCATCGCGATGATGGACTTCGTGGAAGCGCCACAGCAGGTCGACTTCATGGCTGGCGCGATGCCAGAAATAAGCGACGAAATCGAGCAGCACGATGTCGATCGCCAGGCCGACAAAGCCCGTCGCCCAGGTGCCGCGCCAGTCGAAGAAGCCCTTCTCGGTCGCCTGGCCGATGGCGATGGCCGTGAGCGGCAAGGTGACGGCGGCCCATAGACCGGCATTGATCAGGCCGAGGGTGATGTTGCCGCCGATCCGGGTGGATGGGCTCAACGTCATGGTTTCGGGTTTGCGCGACGCCGGCAGGAGGCGTTCCTAGGTCATCAGGATGGCAAACCAGCCGGCGAGCAAACCGACCTTGATCGGCAGCGTCCCGAGGTTGAGGATGAACTGGCGAAGCGACATTGGCCTTTTTGCGGCTAGTTCAGCAGGGCTGCGGCGCCGCGCCGATTGCCAAGGCGTCAGCTTCCCGTAATGATAGTGTCCCCTGCTCGCATTCCTCAGCCCAAAATGCATCCCTCCTCTCTTCGTCCGCTTGTTGGTATTTCCGCCTGCTTCAAGGAAAACGGCCGTGGCGGCTGGCACCACACCGTGGGCAACAAGTATGTGCAGGCTGCGATCCAGGCGGTCGGCGCCGTGCCGCTGCTGATTCCGGCGGCAGGCGCCAATCTCGATCATGAGCGTGCCGATCTCGATCGTATCCTCGATGCCTTCGACGGCGTGCTGCTGACCGGCAGCCCGTCCAATGTCGAGCCGCATCACTACGGCGGCGATCCCAGCCGCGAGGGCACAGCCCACGACGCCGCGCGCGACGCCACCACCTTGCCGCTGATCCGCCGCGCCATCGAGCGCGGCGTGCCGCTGTTTGCGATCTGCCGCGGCCTGCAGGAAGTGAACGTGGCGCTGGGCGGCACACTCCACCAGCTCGTGCACGAGGTCGGCGGCCGGCGCGATCATCGTTCGCCCAAGTCGCCCGACACCGACGTCAACTATGCGCCGGCGCACGACGTCGACATCGTCGAGGGTGGGCTGCTGGATCATTTGCTGGGCGAGCGCCGCGTCCGGGTGAACTCGCTGCATGCCCAGGGCGTCGACCGGCTGGCCGTGCGTGCCAGGCTCGAGGCGACCGCCGACGACGGCCAGGTCGAGGCATTCAGCGTGCCCGATGCGCCGGGGTTTGCGCTGGCGCTGCAGTGGCACCCCGAACATCGGGTACTGGAGAATCCGGTGTCGATGAAAGTCTTCGGCGCTTTCGCCGAGGCTTGCCGTGCCCGCATGGCGGCGCGGCTCGGCGTCCCGATGCGTGCCGCGGCGGAGTGATTTCCTCGTGAGCGGCAAGCCCGCGACCACCGGCAACAACGCGCGCCGCGACTTCTATGAGCGCATCGGCGGCCTCTCGATGGCGCCGCTCTGGGAGTCGCTGCATCAGCTCGTGCCGCCGCAACCCGCGCCGAAATACCAGGCTGCCCATTGGGACTACGACTCGGTGCGGCCATACCTGATGGAGTCCGGCACTCTGATCACGGCCAAGGAAGCGGTGCGGCGCGTGCTGATCCTGGAAAATCCCGCGATGCGCGGCAGCGCCTGCATCACGCCGTCGCTCTATGCCGGCCTCCAACTGATCCTGCCGGGCGAGGTGGCGCCCAGCCACCGTCATACCCAGTCGGCCTTGCGCTTCATCGTCGAGGGCGAGGGCGCCTACACCGCCGTCGACGGCGAGCGCACCATCATGCGCGAGGGCGATTTCGTCATCACGCCGACCTGGACCTGGCATGATCACGGCAACGATTCGAAGAAGCCGATGGTCTGGCTGGACGGCCTCGACATTCCCATGGTGGCGATGTTCAACGCCGGGTTCGCCGAGAACGGCGCCGATGACGAGCAGGCCGTCACCGCGCCCGAGGGGACATCGGATGCCAAATACGCCAGCGGCCTGCTGCCGGTCGACTGGAAGCCTGCCCGGCAGACCTCGCCGATCTTCAACTATCCCTATTCGCGCACGCGCGAGGCCTTGGCCGGGCTCGCCAAGGCCGGTCTGCCCGACGCCTGCCACGGCTACAAGCTGCGCTATGTGAACCCTGCGAGCGGCGGCGCGCCCATCGCCACCATGGGCACTTTCATGCAGCTCCTGCCTAAGGGCTTCGCTACGGCGCCCTACCGCAGTACCGACGGCACGGTGTTCTCGGTGGTCGAAGGCTCGGGCGAGAGCACGGTCGGTGACACGGTGATGCGCTGGAAGAAGCGCGATCATTTCGTCGTGCCAAGCTGGGCTAAGGTCGTGCACAAGGCCAACAGCGAAGCGGTGCTGTTCTCTTTTTCAGACCGTCCAGTTCAGAAAAAGCTCGACCTGTGGCGCGAAGATCGCGGCGGCAAATAAGCCGCGTCAGGCCGCTCGTTTTTTCTGCGCCGACACCGAGCCTGCGCATTGATCGACCGGCAACGGCCGCAGATGCGTGTCGTAGGCGTCGGCGAACTGCGCCCGCCAAACCGTGCCGGTGCGGTACATCGAGACGAACAAGGCGCAGGCATCGGACTGGTAGCGCAGCACGCGGGCCGGCTCGTCCTTACGGTCGAGGGCGGGCGCACCGAAGGTCGAGACGAGATCCTGCTCGCTCATGCCCTTGATACGCTCCAGCGCGATCGGCGTGCCGGCGTTGCGCGAGGTGAAGACGCCCGTCTCGCCGCCGGCCAGCGAATATTGCGGCGCCTGTTCGGTGGTGCAGGCGCCCAGCAGCAGGGCCAGCACGGCAGGCGTGAACGTTCTTTTCATCATCTTGACCTTTTAGCCCGTCCGCGCCGGTGGATTAAAGGGCAGGCCGGGCGCGGCGGGCGGCCGGAGTGTCTGCGCTACGTGGACTATGGCCGCCACACCGAGCACCGGCACGATCAGGTTGAGGATCGGCACGGTGCCGAGAAAGACGATGGCGATGCCGGTCGCCCACAGCACGCCGGAATTGGTCTTGCGCCAGGCCTTGACCTCGCTCGGGTTCATGCGGCGCAACGCCACCTGCTCGTAATATTCGCGGCCGGCGAGCAGGCCGTTGACGCCGTAGAACAGCACGGCGCCTAGGCCGCCGATGAACAGCGCAATCAGGTAGAACGGCAGCATCACCAGGTTGAGCGCCACTAGGGTGAGCAGGAACAGTACGCCCGACCAGATGCCGGCCCATACCGGGATGCCGCGCGCCTTGCCGAGCGTGGGGTAGTGTCTGGCTTCGACGATGTCGGCGATCTTCTCCATGAAGATCGAGATCACGATACCGAAACAGGCGGGAAACAGCATCAGCGCCAGCACCGTGACGGCGCCGCCGCCCAGCCAGCGAATGGCGTCGTTGACCCACTGCCACTTGAACGTCGCCACGGACTGCAGTGCCCACCACGCCAGGACGGCCAGCAACGCCTGCAGCACGATCGACAGCAGCAGCGACTGCCAGATGACGCTGCGCAGCTTGGGATCGCTGAGCTGGCGGATGGCGAGTTCGAAGGCGCGGATCATCCCTATTGCGGACCGACGATGCCGGCGGCCTTGAGCTCGCCGATCTCCTTGGTCGAGAAGCCGCTTTGCTCCAGCACCTCGTCGGTGTGCTGGCCGCGCTTGGCGGCCGGACCTTTGACGCTTTCCTTGGTGCGCGAGAAGCGCGGTGCGGCGGCGGGCTGCGGGAAACCCGAGACGTCGACATAGGCGCCGCGCGCCTTGGCGTGCGGATGCTGCGAGGCTTCCTGCATGGTGAGCACGGGCGCGAAGCAGATGTCGGTGCCTTCCATGATGGTGCACCATTCGTCGCGCGTCTTGGTCTTGAAGATGCCCTCGAGCTTGGCCTTGACGTCGCCCCACATCGTGCGATCCATCTGCGCCGGCAGGTTTTGGCCCTTCAGTCCCGTCTTCTCGAGCAGCAGGTCGTAGAACTGCGGCTCGATCGAGCCGATCGAGACGAACTTGCCGTCGCTGGTCTCGTAGGTGCCGTAGAAATGCGCGCCGCCGTCCAGCATGTTGGTTTCGCGCTCGTTCTTCCACAGGCCGGCGCCCGCCATGCCGTAGATGCCGCCGAGCAGCAGCGCCGCGCCATCGACCATCGCGGCGTCGACGACCTGGCCCTTGCCCGACTTCTGCGCTTCCAGCAGGCCGCAGACCATGCCGAAGGCCAGCAGCATGCCACCGCCGCCGAAATCGCCGACGAGGTTGAGCGGCGGCATCGGCTTGTCCTTGCCGCCGATGGCGTGCAGCGCGCCGGTCAGCGCGATGTAGTTGATGTCGTGTCCCGCCGCCTTGGCGAGCGGACCTTCCTGGCCCCAGCCGGTCATGCGGCCGTACACCAGCTTGGGATTGCGCTTGAGGCAGACATCGGGGCCGACGCCCAGGCGCTCGGCGACGCCCGGCCGGAACGGCTCGGTCATGCCGTCGGCCTTGTCGATCAGGCGCAGCACGACGTCGATGCCTTCCTTCTTCTGCAGGTCGACCGAGACCGAGCGGCGGCTCCTGTTGTGCACGGCGAACTTGGGATCGGCCAGGCGATCCATGACATGGCTCTTGGTGCGATCGACGCGGATCACGTTGGCACCCATGTCGCCCAGCATCATGGAACACATCGGACCGGGACCGATGCCGGCCAGTTCGACGATCGTCAGTCCAGAGAGCGGACCCGCCATGTCTTTCCTCCTGCGAAATACACTTTACCGTGTAGAGGCGATCCTAGCCTATCCGGCGCTCGGAATGACACCGCTGTTGCGGCGGTCTAGAGTCCGCGCCCTGTGAGAGGGTCGGGGAAACGCATGAGTCTGGGCCGGTTTCTGGCAATGTTGGCAGCGTTGATGCTCGCCGGGAGTGCTTTGGCACAAACGCCGGCGCCGCCCGTCGCGAAGGAATATCGCCAGCAGCTTCTGGTGCCCGGCTCGTGGTTTCACGGCGTCCACGGCATTGCCTTCAACAAGGACGATCAGCTTTTCGTCGGCTCAGTGGTCGGCCAGACCATCTATCGCGTTCAGGTCGATAGCGGCGAGGTCGACCGCGTCATCGACCCGCCGATCGGCATGGCCGATGACATCGCCTTCGCCGAAGACGGCACCATGGCGTGGACGTCGTTCCTGATCGGCAAGGTCTATATCCGTCGCGGCAACGGCAACCGCACCATCGAGATTGCCACCGGCATGTCGGGCCCCAATTCGCTCGCCTTCACCAAGGATGGCCGTCTCTACGTGTCGGAGGTCTTTCTGGGCGATGCGCTCTACGAGATCGATATGAAGAACGTCGACAAGCCGGACTTCAAGCCGTTCCAGCGCGCCGAGCTGCGCAAGGTCGCGGAGAAGATGGGTGGACTGAACGGCTTCGAGATCCACCGCGACGACGGCTTCCTCTATGGCCCCCTGTGGTTCAAGGGCGAGGTGGTGAAGATCAATCTCGAGAACGGCAGCATCGAAACAGTGGCCTCGGGATTCACCACGCCGGCCGCCGCCAACATCGATCCGCAGAACCGCGACAATCTCTACGTCATCGACACCGCCAACGGCCAGGTGTGGAGCGTCAGCCTCACGTCAAAGAACAAGAAGCTGGTCGCCTCGCTGAAGCCCGGCCTCGACAATCTCGCATTCGATTCGCGCGGCCGGCTGTTCGTCACCTCGATGACCGACAACGGCATCTACCTCGTCGACAAGCATACCGGCGCCTGGCGCACCATCGTCGAGGGCAAGCTGGCGATTCCCGGCGACATCGCCGTCACGGTCGACGGCACCAATGAGACGCTGCACGTCGCCGACGTGTTCAGCTATCGCACGATCGACGGCCAGAGCGGCGCCGTCACCGACGTGCTGCGCGTGCATGGCGACACCCACGCCTATCCGATCAATATCTCGGCCGGACCCAAGCACATCCTGCTGACGAGCTGGTTCTCCAACACCGTCGAGAAGGTCGACCGCAAGACCGGCAAACTGGTGGCGACGCTCGGCGACTTTGCCCTCCCCATGGATGCCATTGAGGCGGCCGACGGCGCGATCTATGTCGCCGAGCTCGGCACCGGCAACCTCGTGAAGGTCGCGCCCGACGGCAAGACGCGCAGCATCGCCGCCAAGGACCTGCGCGCCGCCGTGGCGATGGCGCAGGGGCCGGGCAACGTCGTCTACATCACCGAGATCGCCGCGGGTGCGGTGATCCAGATCGATGTCGGCACCGGTGCACGCAAGGTGGTGGCCGACGGCCTGGCGCGGCCCGAGGGCATCGCTGTCGGGCCGGACGGCAGGATTTACGTGGCCGAGGTCGGCCAGAAGCGCATCGTCGCCATCGATCCGGCCAACGGCACCAAGACCGTGATCGCCTCCAACCTCGATATCGACCTGCCGGCCTATCCCGGCGGCCCGCCGGCCATGATTCCGACCGGTGTCGCCGTTGCTAAGTCCGGCACGGTCTATGTCAGCTCCGATCTGCGCAACGCGATCTACAAACTGACGCCTCCCTGAAAGCGAGCCCATGCCCGGCATTCCCTTCATCAAGGACTTCAAGTTCGACTACGGCACGGCAATGGAGGTGACGCCGCTGATCCGCCGGGTCGTGGCGCACAATCCGAGCCCCTTCACTTTCAAGGGCACCGGCACCTATATCATCGGCCACGGCAAGGTGGCGGTGGTCGACCCCGGCCCCGACCAGCAGGACCACATCGACGCCGTGCTGCGCGCCGTGCGCGGTGAAACCGTGACGCATATCCTCGTTACCCACACCCACATCGATCACGTGCCGGCAACGCCCGCGCTCGCCAAGGCAACCGGTGCCAAGGTCTATAGCTACGGGCCGCATCCCAAGCCGCCTGAGGGCGTGACGACCGAGCAGGAGGGCGATTTCTCGTTCGCCCCCGACATCAAGCTGAATGACGGTGACGTGGTGCAGGGCGATGGCTGGAATGTCGAGGCGGTCTACACGCCAGGCCACATCTCCAACCATCTGTGCTTTGCCGTCAAAGAGGACAAGGCGCTGCTCTCGGGCGATCACGTCATGGGCTGGTCGACGGCGGTGATCTCGCCGCCCGACGGCAACATGGCCGACTATTTCGCGTCCCTGCGCAAGCTGCTGCCGCGCCATGAGGAGCTCTATATCCCGACGCATGGCGCCGAAATCCGCAATCCCGTGCCGTTCGTGAACGCCTATATCGAGCATCGCCTGGGCCGCGAGGCGCAGATCATCGCCCGCCTCAAGGACGGCCCGCAGACCATCCCGCAGATGGTGGCCAAGAACTACGCCGACACGCCGATCCATCTGCATGCCGCCGCCGGCCGGTCGATGTTGGCGCACCTCGTCCAGATGATGAAGGACGGTCGGGTGAAAACCGACGACGGCCGCGCCACCAGCAACAGCGTGTATCGCCTGTGATGTTGCATCGGCGGACGACCCTGGGGCTGTTGCTCGTCGGCGCAAGCGGTGTGGCGCACGCCCAGCAACCCCGTGTCGAGCGTCTCGACTTGATGGAGGCGGGTCCCTTCACGGCCAAGCTCACCGGCCAGGCGCCAGCGCCGGGCACGCCCACGGGGCGCAGCGACACGCTTGCCGACGTGGTCTTCGACACGGCCGCGGCCCGCGTGCCGGGCAAGCTCGGCGTGCAGTTCGGCATTCGCTTCAGCGTCGTCGGCGCGCCAGCCAATATAGCCGTCTCGTTGCGCGAGGTCTGGCGCCTGCCGCCACCGGGCGCGCGCGACCTGGCCAAAAACCAAACCTACCTCGAGACGTCCTACGAGTTCCCGGCCCGCATCGGCGAGAGCGTCGTGCGCGGCTACGGCTTCGACAATGCCTGGGAGATCGTCCCAGGCGAGTGGACGATCGAAATCTGGGAGGGGGCGCGTAACATGTTCACCCGCCACTTCACCGTTTCCGCGCCATAGAGAAGGGAAGAACACCATGGACATGAAACTCGCCGGTAAGTCGGTTCTGATCACCGGCGGCAGCCGCGGCATCGGCTTTGCCTGCGCCATGGGCTTCGCGGCCGAAGGCTGCAGCGTGCACATCGCCTCGCGCTCCAAGGAATCTCTCGAAGCGGCGCGGGAAAAGATCCGCGCTCGCCACAACGTGCCGGTCGAGATCCACCCTGCCGACCTCGCCAGCGGCGACACGGCGCGCGCGCTGGTCGAGGCCTGTGCCGGTGTCGACATCCTGGTCAACAACGCCGGCGCTATCCCGCGCGGCGACGTTCTGACCATGACCGAGCCGAAATGGCGCGAGGCGTGGGACCTCAAGGTATTCGGCTACGTCAACTGCACGCGCGCCATGCTGGAGAAGTTTTATGCCCGCAAGAAGGGCGTGATCGTCAACATCATCGGATTGGCGGGCGAGAGTTTCAATTACGACTATGTCGCCGGCACCATGGGCAATGCGGGTCTCATGGCCTTCACGCGCGCCGTCGGCTCGCGGAGCGTCGAGCACGGCGTGCGCGTCGTCGCCATCAATCCGCCGGCCACCCGCACCGACCGCATGCTGACTTTGCTCACCGGGCAGGCGCAGCAGAAGTTCGGCGATCCAAACCGCTGGCCCGAGCTCACCACGCACATGCCGTTCGGCCGCCCGGCCGAGCCGGATGAAGTGGCCGACCTCGCGGTATTCCTGGCCTCCGACCGCGCCAGCTACATCAGCGGCGTCGTGATGACGCTGGATGGTGGGCAGGCGGCAAAGCACTAAGCCGCCAAAGGCAACGCCCGCGGTCGGCCGGCGTCGTCGACGGCAACGAAGGTGAACGTGGCATCGGTGACCTTGAGGCGTTCGCCCTGGCCCTGGCGCATCGCCCAGACCTCGATCGACAGCGTGATCGACGAGCCGGCCGGTGCGAACGATGTCGGTGTAGCAGCACACGACGTCGCCGACCCTGACGGGCTGGCGGAACACGATGCTGTCGACGGCGACGGTGACCACGCGTCCGTCGGCAACGGTCGTCGCCGACATTTTGCCGGCCATATCCATCAGCGACATGATCCAGCCGCCGAAGATATCGCCCTTGGGGTTGGTGTCGGTCGGCATGGCGAGCACGCGTGAGGCTACCAGCGCCTGGCGGGCTTCGTGCTTTACGCCAATCCGACACTGCGCTCGTCGTCGGACACGATCCGTCGTGCCCTGGCGGGGCCGCCGGTGCTGTGGGCGCAGGGCATCTCGGGCGACGCGCCGATCGCGCTGGCGCGCATCGACGAGGTCGAAGATTCCGGCATCGTCCGCGAGATGCTGCGGGCCCACGAATACTGGCGGCTGAAAGGACTGGTGGTCGATCTCGTCATCCTGGACGAGCGCGGCACCTCCTACGTCCAGGATCTGCAGACCATGCTGGAAACCCTGGCGCACAGCCGGCGCTCGAGGTCCCTGCCCGCCGCCGAGGGTGGGTGGCATCTTCGTGTTGCGCACTGACCCGATCTCCGCCGAGACGCGCGCCCTGCTGCTGGCCCTTACCCGGGTCGTCTTGCTCGGGCGGTGCGGCAGCCTGGGCGACCAGCTCGACCGCATCCAGACCTCGCGCGGCGTGCTGCCGCCGCCGCGGCGCAAGCCGCTGACCGATGCCATTCCGAAGGCCCCGCCGCCTCCGGTCGCCGCACTGGGCGCGCTGCAGTTCTTCAACGGCTTGGGCGGCTTCTCGCCCAATGGCCGGGAGTATGTGGCCGTCCTCGGGCCTAGCTCGCTTACGTCACGTCGCACTATGTCGGGACCACGGGCGATGCGGCCATCCTCGACGAGCGCGTGCCGTTCCTCGACGGCCCGGCGCTGCGGCCCGGTGAGCACGACCATTATTTCGAGCCGGGTCTCGCCGACGAACAGGCATCGTTGTTCGAGCATTGCGCGCGCGGCCTCGATCTCAGCCTCGCCACCGGCGCCCACGGCCTGCCCCTGATGGGCACTGGCGACTGGAACGACGGCATGAATCGGGTCGGCGAGGCCGGCCGCGGCGAGAGCGTTTGGCTGGGCTGGTTTCTTTACGCGACACTGACCGCCTTCATCCCGATCGCGGCCGCGCGCGAGGACACCGCGCGGGCCAAGGCCTGGAAGAAGCATGCCGAGGCGTTGCGCAAGGCGCTCGATCGCGAGGGCTGGGACGGCGAGTGGTATCGTCGTGGCTATTACGACGATGGTACGCCGCTCGGCTCCGTAACGAGCGAGGAATGCCGGATCGATTCCATCGCGCAATCCTGGGCGGCGATTTCAGGCGCCGGCAAGCCGTCGCGCACGGTGTAGGCCATGGCGGCGCTGGACCGCCAGCTCGTCCTGCGGGCGGATCGGCTGGCGCCGCTGTTCACGCCGCCCTTCGACAAGACGCCGCTGGATCCCGGCTACATCAAGGGTTACCCGCCGGGCATTCGTGAAAACGGCGGCCAATACACCCACGCTGCCGCCCGGTCGATCATGGGATTTGCTGCTCTTGGCCAGGGCGACAAGGCGGGCGAGCTGTTCTCGCTGATCAATCCGGTGAACCATACGGCCAGCCGCGCCGGCGTTCATCGCTACAAGGTCGAGCCCTATGTCGTGGCGGCCGACGTCTATTCGGTTGCGCCGCATGTCGGGCGTGGTGGCTGGACCTGGTACACGGGATCGGCCGGCTGGCTCTATCGCGCCGGCATAGAAGCCATTCTCGGCCTGCGCCTGCAGGGTGATGTCCTGGCGATCGATTCCTGCATCCCCAAGGCCTGGCCGGGCTTCGAGATGACGCTGCGTTACCGCGGTGCTGTCTACGAGATCGCCGTTCTCAATCCCGGCGGCGTCAGCCGGGGCGTGGTCGCTGCGGAGATCGGAGGCGACCCCCAGCCGGTGGCCGAAGGCCGGGTGCAAATCCGGTTACGCGACGGCGGTTCGTACGCCGTTCGCGTAACCTTGGGATAAGCGCTACTTGCGCTTGTTGGCAGCGGCCTTGGCACCCGGATTGGTGTGCGAGGCGGCGAATGGCGAGCTCGAGACCATCTTGGTCTTATCCTGCTTGGGCTTCTTCTTTTCCTTGTTGCTGCGCATTTGGCCTTTGGCCATGGGACTTCCTTCCTGTTTGATAAGCGCGGCGACCGTAGGCGCTTTTACCCGGGCTGTACGATTTGTCTCGGCGCGCGGAGCCTTTGTCCGCCTGCCGCGTTGAACAGCGATGGCGCGACGACTCTTATCGATATTCCTGGCACTGGCGCTCCTGGCGCCGGTTCCCACCCTGACCCAGGGGGTCCTCTATGAAATGCGCGGCGGCGCGCTAGCCCACGACATCCCGATCGTCGCCGCCGGCCGCTACGAATGCGGCATCGGCCTCAACGCCGAACTCGTCTTCAGCTCGTCGTTGCCGCTGCTCGGCGGCGACATCCGCCCGGCGCTGGGCGGCACCTTCGCCACCAACAACGGCACCAGCCTGATCTATGCCGATGCCAAGTGGGAATGGAGCGGTCCATTGTTCTTCTTCGGCCTTGGCCTTGGTCCCGCCATCTAGACCGGAGAGTTGCAGTACGTGAACGGCCGCAAGGGCCTGGGCTCACGCGTGCTGTTCCACGTGCCGGTCGAGATCGGCGTGCAGATCTCGCCGTCGGCCCGGATCTCGGCCTATTACGAGCATGTCTCCAATGCCTTCCTCGCCTATCCGAATCCGGGCATGGACAATATCGAAATCCGCTTCGCTCATCGGTTCTAGCGAAAGCCACCTTATCCTGAGGGGCGTCTCGTAGGGACGCGGAGGGGTGACGGCCGCTTTTCTATCTGTACGGGCTGGCCGATTTCGTCGATTCTGCCGGGCTTGAAACAAGAACCTCTCGCCAACGCCCGCTCCCTCCTGCGCTCCGTCTTCGGGTTCGACTCCTTTCGTCCCGGCCAGGAGGAGGTCGTGAGCGCTGTGCTGACGGGCGAGAACGTGCTCGCCGTCATGCCGACGGGCAGTGGCAAGTCGCTGTGCTATCAGCTACCGGCCCTGGTCCGGCCGGGTTTAGCCGTCGTCGTCTCGCCGCTGATCGCCTTGATGCGCGACCAAGTGAAGGCCCTTGGTGCGGCCGGCGTCTCGGCCGGCAGCCTCAATTCGAGCAACGACCGCGAGGAAAACGCCCGCGTGCTGGGCCTTTTGCGCGAGCGTGCCCTGCGCTTGCTCTATGTCGCGCCCGAGCGGCTGACTCGCGACGACACGCTGCAGATGCTCGACGAGGCTGGCGTCACCCTGATGGCGATCGACGAGGCGCACTGCGTCTCGCAATGGGGCCACGATTTCCGCCCCGAATACCTGATGCTGGGCGGCATCGCCCGCCAGCTCGGCAATGTCCAGGTCATGGCGCTCACCGCCACCGCCGACGCCCCGACCCGCGGCGACATCGTCGACAAGCTCTTCACCAAGGCGCCGCGCATTTTCGTGCGCAGCTTCGACCGGCCCAACCTGCGCCTGGCGATGCGGCCCAAGGATCGCTCCTCGCGCCAGGTGCTCGACTTCGTGAAGACCCATCCTGGCGACAGCGGCATCATCTATTGCGCCTCGCGCCGCAAGGTCGAGGAGCTGGCGACGACGCTCAACGCCGCGGGCCTGAAGGCGCTACCCTACCATGCCGGCCTCGACAAGACCGTGCGCGACGCCAACCAGGATGCCTTCCAGCTCGAGGACGGCGTGGTGATGACGGCCACCGTCGCCTTCGGCATGGGCATCGACAAGCCCGACGTGCGCTTCGTCTGCCACGCCGATCTGCCGTCCAACGTCGAAGCCTATTACCAGGAGATCGGCCGCGCCGGCCGCGACGGCCTGCCGGCCGACACGCTGACGCTCTACGGCCTGGGCGACATGCAGCTCCGCCGTATGCAGATCGAGCAGGCCGAGACTTCCGATGAACGCAAGCGCATCGACCGCCAGCGCCTGAACGCGCTTTTGGCGCTGTGCGAAGCGCCGCGTTGCCGGCGCCAGACGCTGCTTTCCTATTTCGGCGAGACCTCCGAGCCGTGCGGCAATTGCGATCTCTGCATGGAAGGCGTCGAGCGCTTCGACGGCACGGTCGAGGCGCAGAAGGCGATGTCGGCAATCCTCCGTACCGGCGAGCGTTTCGGCACCGAGCACCTGGTCAACATCCTGATGGGCAACGCCACCGAGGCGATCCGCCGCTACGGCCA
>CAMDQJ010000017.1 GCA_945905835.1 Asaia bogorensis | reverse complement strand
TCTCAGGCTCGAAGCGCGCCATTTCCGACAAAAGCAATGCCGGCGGGAACATGAAGTTGCCGCTGTTCCACAACAGGCCCTCGGCGATGTAGCGCAGCGCGGTCCGGGCGTCGGGCTTTTCCACGAACGCCACGACCTTGAACACCGGGCCGATCTTCTCGGTGCCCGGCCGGATATAGCCGTAGTCGGTCTTGGGTTCGGTCGGCGGTATGCCGAAGGTGACGATGCCGCCTTTCTCGACCGCGGCGAGTCCCTCGCGGCAGGCGGCGAGGAATTCCGGGCCTCCGATCACCAGATGATCGGAGGCCAGCACCAGAACGGCCTTGGCGCCTTCGCTCTTGGTGTAGGCGGCTGCCGCGGCCATGGCGGGGCCGGAATCGCGGCGCGTCGGCTCAACCAGGATCTCGATCTCGACGCCAATCTCCTTGGCCTGCTGCTCGGCCATGAAGCGGTAGGACTCGTTGGTCGCGATCACCGGCCGGGCAAACAGGGTGCGGTCGGCGACGCGCTGCAGGGTCTGCTGGAAGGTCGACTGCTTGCCGATCAGCGGCACGAACTGCTTGGGCATGCTTTCACGCGACAGCGGCCACAGGCGCTTGCCGGAACCTCCAACCAGGATGACGGGCGTGATCAACGACATCGGGAGCTTTCTTTAGGGGACCGACGAGCCCTGCAGACCCGCCGCGCGGTGCGCCGCGATATAGCCGAAGGGGAGGGCTAGGCCAAGAGTGCTCACGCGTCCTTGCCGGCGCGATCCCGGTTCTCGGCATGGCGCCGCTTGGCCTCGGTCTCGACCACCTCGACCAGGGAGGGGATTTTGGAGGCGATCTCGTAGAAGTCGCTGGCATAGAGCACCAGCAGAGTCGTCGGCTTGGAAGTGGCGACGGTGGCGCTGCGCGGCCGGCGGTCGAGCAGCGACATCTCGCCGAAGAAGCTGCCCTGTCCCAATTTGATCACGCCATGCGGCAGGCGGACCTCGACTTCGCCGCTGGAGATGAAGAACATCGAATCGCCGGGGTCACCCTGGCGCACCACGACGATGCGCGCGGGGTAGTAGCGGGTGCGCAGCTTGCCCACGATCTCCGACAGGGTGACGACGCCGAGCGCGGTGAACATTGGCACGCGCACGACCTGTTCCCACACGCGCAGATACTCGCGCCGCCGTTCCTCGTCGGCGAAACCGGTGGCGAGCACGCCGGTCATCAGCGCCAGCACCGCAATGCCGCTCACCATGACCACGGCACCGATCATCTTGCCGCCCACGGTCGACGGCACGACGTCGCCGTAGCCGGTGGTCGTGAGCGTCACCACTGCCCACCACAGGGCGTCGGGCAGGCTGCCGAACTTGTCGGGCTGCACCCGTTGCTCGAGCAGGTGCGCGCCGGTGGCCGCGGCGACCAGCACGATGAAGAACACGATCAGGATACTGGCCAGCGTCGCGCGTTCATTGGAAATGACGCGGCCGAGCGTGCCCATGGCCGGCGCGTGCAGCCCGAGCTTCGAGATCCACAGCAGGCAGAACACGCCGCCCGCGTCGGTGCCGGCGACGGTGAAACCGGTGACGATGGCCACCGCCGGCATGATGGCGAGCAGGCCGATCAGGCCCTGGATCGACAGGGCCCAGTGGCGCCGCGCGGCGGCTGGCGCCTGACGTGCCTCGGGCGGTGCTTCAGGCGCCACCCAAAGGCGCACCAGGTATTCGACGAGGAAGACCGCGCTCACCAGCAGCGTGATGATGGTCAGCAGGTGCTGGGTTTTCGGCGAGGGGCTGTCGACCGTCGCCAGGGCAACGGCGAGCAGACCAGCTGCCAGCACGGCTAAATGAAGCTTCCGCCATTGCCGGGCGCCGGTGCTGGCATCGTGTGGGCGCAGGATCGCGTACAGCTGCGCCCGGAGGCCAGGGACCACATTCGGGACTTGATCGGTCACATCGGACCCTAGGCGCTCTGGCCTGCGAATTGCAACGCAAGGCCGCGCGGTCTACGGTCCCGGCTGCTCAAGCAGGACGGGGTTTCGGGTAGCGGTGGCCAAGGATTTGCGCATCGCCGTCGATATCGGCGGTACTTTTACGGACGTGGTGCTGGAACAGGATGGACGGCGGCTGACACGCAAGCTGCTGACCACGCCGCAACGGCCCGAAGAGGCGGTGCTGGAGGGCGTGCGCCTGATTTTGGCGGATGCCAGGCTGGGCTTTGGCGATGTCGGCGTGTTCGTGCACGGAACGACGCTTGCCACCAACGCGGTAATAGAGCGGCGCGGCGCGCGCATGGCGCTGATCGCGACGGAGGGTTTCCGCGACATTCTCGATATCGCCAACGAGAGCCGCTACGACCAGTACGATCTCACCATCGAGAAGCCGCGGCCGCTGGTGCCGCGGGCGCTGCGCTTCACCGTGCCCGAGCGCATGGACGTGGCCGGCCATGCGCGGCTGGCACTCGATGAAGCCGCCGTGGCGGCGTTGGCGCCTGTGCTGCGCGATCGCGGCATCGAAAGCGTCGCCATCGCCTTCATGCATTCCTACGCCAATCCGGCGCACGAGCAGCGCACGCGCGACATCCTGAAAGCCGCGTTGCCGGACATGTGGATCACGCTGTCGAGCGAGGTATGTCCGGAAGTGCGCGAATACGAGCGTACCTCGACCGCCGTCGCCAACGCCTACGTCCAGCCGCTGATGGAATCCTACCTCGCGCGCATGCAGGCAGCGCTGGCCGCCGAAGGCTTCAAGGGCACGATCTATCTCGTGACCTCGGGTGGCGGCCTCACCGCCATCGAGACGGCGCGGCGCTTCCCGGTGCGCCTGGTCGAATCGGGCCCGGCCGGCGGCGCGATTTTTGCTGCGCAGATGGCGGCGCGGGCCGGCGAGAACCGGGCGCTGAGCTACGACATGGGTGGCACCACGGCCAAGATCTGCCTGATCGACGACTACCAGCCCCACACCGCGCGGCTGTTCGAGGTCGACCGCGCCGCGCGCTTCCTCAAGGGCTCGGGCCTGCCGGTGCGCATCCCGGTCATCGAGATGGTCGAGATCGGGGCAGGCGGCGGCTCGATCGCCCGGCTCGATGCGCTGAAGCGTGTCACCGTCGGTCCCGAGAGCGCCGGCGCTGAACCCGGCCCGGCCTGCTACGGCCGCGGCGGGCTGCATCCCGCGGTCACCGACGCCAACGTCGTTTTGGGTACCATCGACCCCAAGGACTTCGCCGCCGGCACGATTGCGTTGGACGTCGACGCCGCCAAGGGCGCGCTCGAGCGCGATGTCGGGCAGGGGCTGGGCCTCTCGACCGAGATGGCGGCCTATGCCGTCTACGAAATGGTCTCGGAGAACATGGCGAGTGCGGCGCGCGTGCACGCCGTCGAGCGCGGCGCCATCATTCATCACTACACCTTGATCGCCTTTGGTGGTGCGGCGCCCCTGCATGCCGCGCGCGTCGCCGAGAAGATCGGTGTGAAGCGCGTGATCGTGCCGCCCAATGCCGGTGTCGGCTCGGCGGTCGGCTTCCTCGCGGCACCCGTGGCCTACGAACTGGTGCGCAGCAAGCACATGCGGCTCGACGATTTCGATCCCGCGGGTGCCAACGCGCTTTTGGCCGAGATGAGCAAGGCCGCGACCGACCTGGTGGCGCCCGGCGCGCGCGGCGCGCCGACCTTCGAGCGCCGCCTCGCCTTCATGCGCTATGTCGGCCAGGGCCACGAGATCATGGTACCGCTGCCGCCGGGGTCGCTCGCGCCCGCTGACGCGGCCACCATGCGCGAGGCCTATGAGCGTGACTATTCCGCCCTGTTCGAGCGCTTCATCCCCGACGCCGCCATCGAGATCCTGAGCTGGTCGGTGCAGGTCTCGACCGAGGCCAAGATGCCGGCGGTGCAGGGCAAGGCGCCCTCGGCGCCAGCGCCGCAGCCGGTCGGCAAGCGGCCGGTGTTCGACGGCCGCTCGGGCCGGACCACCGAGGTGCCGGTCTACAGGCGCGAGAAACTGCCGCCGGGCAGCGCTTTCCCCGGGCCGGCCATCGTTGCCGAGGATGAGACAGCGACCTACATTACCGCGAGTTTTGCCGCGCATATCGATGCGTCCGGCTGTATCGTCATGGACCGCAAGGAGTAAGCCCCATGAGTGCCAACAGCGGCCAGTCCAACTCGGTCGGCCTGATCGATCTTCAGATCATGTGGAACCGCTTGATCGCCGTCGTCGAGGAGCAGGCGCAGACGCTGATGCGCACCGCCTTCAGCCCGATCGTGCGCGAATGCGGCGACCTCTCGGCCGGTGTCTTCGACCTCGATGGCCGCATGCTGGCCCAGGCCGTGACCGGCACGCCGGGCCATGTGAATTCGATGGCCGAGTCGGTGAAGCATTTCCTGCGGTACTTTCCGGTCGCGACAATGAAGGCGGGCGATGCCTACATCACCAACGACCCGTGGATGGGCACCGGCCATCTCAACGACTTTGTCATCACCACGCCCTGCTTCCGCAACGGCAAGCTGGTGGCACTGTTCTCCTGCACCAGCCATCTCATGGACATCGGCGGCATCGGCTTCGGCCCCGACGCGACAGACGTCTTCATGGAAGGCCTCTACATCCCGATGCTGAAGCTGTTCGACCAGGGCAAGGTGAACGAGACGCTGATGGCGATGATCCGCGCCAACACCCGCCTGCCGGTCGACACCGAGGGCGACGTCTACTCGCTGGCTGCCTGCAATGACGTCGGCGCCCGCCGGCTGGTCGAGATGATGGACGAGTTCCGTATCGACTCGCTCGACGAGCTCGGCGACCACATCATCGTGCGCTCGCGCGCGGCGGTGATGGAGGAGATCGCCAAGCTGCCCAAGGGCACCTGGCACAACAGCATGACGGTCGACGGCTACGACGAGCCGGTGACGATCAAGGCATCCCTCACCGTGTCCGACACCGGCATCCATGTCGACTACGCGGGTACTTCGGGCGTCTCCAAGCGCGGCATCAACGTGCCGCACGCGTACACCACGGCCTATACCGTGTTCGGCCTGGGCTGCGTGGTGGCGACGCATATTCCCAACAACGCCGGCTCGCTCGGGCCGCTCACCGTGTCGGCGCCCGACACCACGATCCTCAATGCGCCCAAGCCGTCGGCGGTGGCGATCCGCCACGTCATCGGCCAGATGCTGCCGGACGTCACCTTCGGCTGCCTGCGCCAGATCATTCCCGACCGCGTGCCGGCCGAGGGCACGTCGTGCCTGTGGAACATCAACGTGCGCGGCCGCGTGCGCGGCGGCCAGGGCGGCAACTACGGCTTCGGCATGGCCATCACCTCCAACGGCGGTACGGGCGCGCGCGCCGACAAGGACGGGCTCTCGGCCACGGCCTATCCCAGCGGCGTGCGCGGCACGCCGGTCGAGATCGCCGAGACCCAGACGCCGCTGATCTTCTGGCGCAAGGAATTCCGCCCCGATTCGGGCGGCGCCGGCCGCACCCGTGGCGGGCTGGGCCAGATCATGGAAATCGAGAGCGGCATCGATGAGCCGTTCGACCTGTTGGCCGCCTTCGACCGCATCGACTATCCGGCGCGCGGCCGTGACGGCGGCGGCGATGGCCAGGCCGGCGCGGTGTCGCTGAAGTCGGGCCAGACGCTCAAGGGCAAGGGCTTCCAGCTCATCCCGCCGGGCGAGCGCCTGATGATCGAGACGCCGGGCGGCGCCGGCATCGGCAAGGGCAGCGACCGCGACCGCGCCCAGGTGGCGCAGGACCTCGCCGACGAACTGATCTCGCCCGACACGGCGAAAAAACTTTACGCGTACAAGCCGCCGCTCGCGGCTGAGTAGTCAAAAAAACGACATAGGGGGCTTCGATGAAACTAGGACGCAGGAACGCGCTCAAGGCGGGCGCAGGCATGGCGGCATTCGTGGCCGCTCCATCGGTCGTGCGCGCGCAGGCGCCGGTCAAGCTGCCGTTGGCAACGGTGTGGCCCGACAGCAATTTCCACACCGTCAACGTCAAGCGCTACGCCGAGGAAGTGAAGAAGGCGACCTCGGGCGCCGTCGACATCGAGGTCAAGTCAGGCGGCCAGCTGGGCTTCAAGGGACCCGAGCAGCTGCGCGCCGTACGCGACGGCCTGGTGCCGATGGCCGACATCCTCAACATCCAGCAGGTCGGCGACGAGCCTCTGCTTGGCGCCGAGAGCATCCCGTTCATCGGCAACAACGTCGACGAACTCAAGGTCCTGCATAAGTATCTGCGGCCCGAGTACGAAAAGGTCGTGCTCAAGAACAATCAGACCATGCTCTACACGGTGCCGTGGCCGACCCAATACCTGCACCTCAAGGTCAAGGCCGACACGCTCGATGCCCTGAAGGGTATCAAGATCCGCGTGCCCGACAAGAACGCCCAGGAGATGTGCGCCGCCATCGGCATGGGCCCGGTGCTGATCCCGTGGGGCGAGACCATTCCGGCGCTGGCGTCGGGCGTGGTTTCGGGCGTATCGACCTCGTCGGTGTCGGGCGTCGACGGCAAGTTCTGGGAGTTCCTCAAGTTCTTCCACCAGACCAATCACTCCTGGTCGTCGGAGATCGTCACCATCAACAACGACACCCTGAAGAAGATTTCGTCGGCCAACCAGAAGATCATGATCGACCTCGCCAAGAAGCTCGAACCCGAGTTCTGGGCGTCTTCGCTGCAGGCCAACACGGACAGCAACAAGCGGCTGATCGAAGGCGGCATGCAGCTCGTGACCCCGCCGGCGGCGATGATGGCCGACCTTCGCAAGCGTACCGCTCATCTGCTCGAAGACTTCATGAAGCGCGTTCCGACCTCGGCCGCGCCGCTCAAGGCCTATCTCGCCGAAATGAAGCGGGCATGACGCCAGGGCAGGGGAGTCCGAACGCGGCGGCACCGCAGCCGCTGCGCTCGCTGCTCGACGGTATCGACGCGCTGAGCCGGCTCGACGGCTGGCTGGGCGCCGGCTGCCTGGTGACGCTGACCGGGTTGATGCTGGCCGAAGTGGCGGTGCGCTCTCTCTCGAACATCCTGCCCTGGGTCCCTGCCGATATTCCCGTGGCCTGGGAATACAGCTCCTACCTGATGGCCGCGACCTTCACCTTCGGCGCCGCCATGACTCTGCGCGCCGGCGGCCATATCCGGGTCACGCTGATCATCGCGCGCGTGTCGCCGGCCGTTCGGCGCTGGATGGAGACCGTCCTGGCGGCATTCGGCTTTGGCATGACCGGCTTTCTCGCCTGGGCGATGGCCTACTTCACCTGGCGCAGCTTCGACGCCGGCCAGACCTCTGTTTCGAGCGGCACGCTGGTCTGGATCCCGCAGGCCTTCGTCACCTTTGGCATCATCCTCCTGATGATCCAGTTCTTCGCCCGCTTCATCCAGGCGGCACTCAGCCTGCCGCTCGAGGATGTCAGCATGCGCGCCGGGCACGTCGCCGAATGACGAGCGCCTCGACCAGTAGCCCGCGATGCTGATCGTCGTCGTCGTCATGTTCGTCGTGCTGTTCGCCCTGCTGGGCGGCGGCTTGTGGATCGGCTGGACGCTGGCCGCCACCGGCACGATCCTGCTGGCGCTGTTTCGCGACATCCCGCTCGACAAGCTTCTGGCGCAATACGCCTGGAACATCCTGACGACGCAGGAACTGCTGGCCCTGCCGCTGTTCATCCTGATGGGTGAGATCCTGTTCCGCACGCGGCTGTCGCAGGCGCTGTTCAGCGGCTTGGCGCCCTGGGCCGGCCTGCTGCCCGGCCGCCTGCTGCACGTCAACGTCATCGGCTGCACGATCTTTGCCGCCATCTCCGGCTCGTCGGCCGCGACGACGCAGGTCGTAGGTCGCATCTCGCTCTCCGAGCTGCTGAAGCGCGGCTATTCCAAGGATGTCGCGGTCGGCTCGCTCGCGGGCTCCGGCACGCTGGGCTTCCTGATCCCGCCGTCGAATATCATGATCATCTACGGCGTGCTGGGCGATGTCTCGATCGCCAAGCTTTTCACCGCGGGCTTCATTCCCGGCTTCCTGCTCGCGAGCTGCTTCAGTGCCTGGATCATGATTCACGCCACCCTGCGCCCCGAGCTGGTGCCGCCGAGCGAGCGCAAGATCCGCGTCGCCAGTGCCGCCGAATACATGAGCTCGCTGCGCGAATTGGGTCCGGCGGTGTTCCTGATCCTCTGCGTGCTGGGCTCGATGTATGGCGGCATCGCGACGCCATCGGAAGCCGCCGGCGTCGGCGTGCTGGGCGCCCTGATCGTGGCCGGGCTGCAGCGTGCCCTGTCGCTCGACGTCCTGCGCGGCATCGCCATCGGCGCCGTCCAGACCTGTGCCATGATCGCCCTGATCGTGATCGGCGCCTCGATCCTCGGAAGTGCGGCGGCCTTCCTCGGCATTCCCGGCGCGGTGGCCGAGTTCGTGAGCGGCCTCGGCCTCTCGCCCTTCATGCTGATCGTGGCGCTGATCGTCTTCTACCTGATCCTCGGCTGCGTCCTCGACGGCTTCAGCATGATCGTCATGACCCTTCCCATCGTCATGCCGATCGTCAAGCTCGCGGGCTTCGACCCGATCTGGTTCGGCGTCTTCCTCGTCCTCGTGGTCGAGATGGCGCAGATCACCCCGCCGGTCGGCTTCAACCTGTTCGTCATCCAGGGCCTGACCGAGGACGGGCTGGGCTATATTGCTAGGGTGACCTTGCCCTATCTCATCATCATGGTGCTTTTCACCATGCTGGTGACGGTGTTCCCCGATATTGCCCTCTGGCTTCCGCGCTACCTCAGCGGCTAGTCTGCCCTCAACACTCAGAGGGGGAGGTATGGATCCGCGCCAGGTCAAGACAGCGGCGGATGCCCGCAGGATCATCAAGGAACGCGGCCTGAAGCACATCAAGGTCGGCGTCCACGACATCGACGGCATCCTGCGCGGCAAGTACATCCACATCGACAAGTTCCATTCGGCGCTCGAAGGCGGCTTCGGCTTCTGCGACGTCGTGCTGGGCTGGGATTCGAACGACCAGCTCTACGACAACGTCACCTATACCGGCTGGCACTCGGGCTATCCCGACGCCAATGTCCGCATCCTGCCCGATACCTGCCGCGAGATCGCGACCGAGCCGGGCAACCTGATGTTCCTTTGCGAGTTCGTCGACAAGGCCGAGGAGATCTGCCCGCGCGCCACCCTGCGCCGCGTCATCGCGCGGGCTGAAAAGCTCGGCTACGAGGTCAAGGTCGGCTTCGAGTACGAATTCTTCGTCTTCGCCGAGACGGCGTTTTCGATCCGCGAGAAGGGTTACAAGAACCTGAAGCCGATCTCGCCCGGCTTCTTCGGCTACTCGGTGCTGCGCAACTCGGTCCTCTCCGACTTCTACAAAGAGCTCCTCGACATGTGCGAGACCATGGACATGGGCATCGAGGGCCTGCACACCGAGACCGGTGCCGGCGTGCTCGAGGCGGCGTTGCGTGTGGGCGATGCGTTGCCCTCGGCCGACCGCGCAGCACTTTTCAAGCTCTTCACCAAGGTTTTGGCGCAAAAACGCGACTGGCTCGCCACCTTCATGGCCAAGTGGTCGAAGGACTGGCCGGGCTGTGGCGGCCACATGCACATGTCGCTGTGGAAGGACGGCAAGTCGGCCTTCTATGACGAGAAGGCGCCGCACCGCATGAGCAGGACCATGCGCCACTTCGTCGGCGGCCAGCACGCGCTGATGCCCGAGACGCTCGCCATGGTCGCCTCGACCGTGAATGCCTACCGCCGGCTCATTCCGGGCTTCTGGGCGCCCACCGTTTCGGCCTGGGGCGTTGAGAACCGCACCACGGCGCTGCGTGTCATCCCGGGCTCGGCCAAGTCGACCCGCGTCGAGTACCGCGTCGCCGCCGCCGACGCCAACCCCTACCTGGCGCTCGCCGCCGCCGTCGGCGCGGGCCTGTGGGGCATCGAGAACAAGATCGATCCCGGCGAGCCCATCATGGGCAACAGCTACGAGAAGAAGCATCCCGCCAAGGCGCAGCTGCCGCGTACGCTGATGGAGTCGGCGGGACGGCTGAAGGCGTCGAAGGCGGCGCGCAGCCTGTTCGGCGATCCGTTCGTCGATCACTATTCGGCGACGCGCGAGTGGGAGGAGCGCGAGTTCCGCAAGGCCATCACCGAATGGGAACTCGACCGGTACATGGAAATCATCTGATGGCCTCCCTCAAGGTCGTCTCGCCCGTCGACGGGCGGATCTATGCCGAGCGCCCGCTCGCCTCGGCGGCGGAGATCGCCACGGCGCTCGCATCGGCGCGCAAGGCGCAGGCCGCGTGGCAGGCCGTGTCCGTGGCCGACCGCTCCGCCGCCTGCCTGCGCTTCGTCGATGCCATGGTCGCGCGCAAGGACGAGTTCGGGAAGGAACTCTCCTGGCAGATGGGTCGTCCCATCCGTTATACGCCGGGCGAGATCGCCGGCGGCCTGCAGGAGCGCTCGCGCGCCATGATTGCTATGGCCCCCAAGGCAATGGCCGACGTCGCCACCGAGCCCAAGGCCGGCTTCACCCGCTTCATCCGCCGCGCGCCCCTGGGCGTCGTCTTCGTCGTGGCGCCGTGGAACTATCCCTACCTGACGGCGGTCAACGCCATCGTGCCGGCGCTGCTGGCCGGAAACGCTGTGATCCTGAAACACTCCACCCAGACACCGCTGGTTGCCGAGGCCTTCGCCGCGGGCTTTGCCGCTGCCAACCTGCCGGCCGGGTTGTTCCAGGTGCTGCATCTCTCCCACGCCGACACCGAGCGTGTGGTGCGCGCACCCGAGATCGATTTCGTGGCCTTCACCGGCTCGGTCGAGGGCGGCCATGCCGTCCAGCGCGCCGCCTCGGAGCGCTTTATCGGCACCGGGCTGGAACTCGGCGGCAAGGACCCGGCCTATGTCCGGCCCGACGCCAATTTCGATCACGCGGTCGAGAACCTGGTCGATGGCAGCTTTTTCAACTCGGGCCAGAGCTGCTGCGGCATCGAGCGTATCTACGTCCACGAGGCGATCTTCGACCGCTTCGTGGCGGCCTTCGCCGATATGACGGCGACCTACAGGTTGGGCGATCCGCTCGACCCCGAAACCACGCTCGGCCCGATGGTGCGCACGGCGGCGGCCGATTTCGTGCGTGCCCAGATCGCCGAGGCGGTGCGGGCAGGGGCCAAGCCCTTGGTCGATGCCAAAAAATTCGCCGCGGCCAAGGACGGTACGCCCTATGTCGCGCCGCAGGTGCTGGTGAATGTCGACCATTCCATGCGGGTCATGAACGAGGAGAGTTTTGGCCCAGTGGTCGGCATCATGAAGGTCGCCTCCGACGACGAGGCAATCCGCCTGATGAACGATTCGCAGTACGGCCTGACGGCAGCCATCTGGACATTCGACGAGGCGGCGGCAATACGCATCGGCGACAAGGTCGAGACCGGCACGTGGTTCATGAACCGCTGCGACTATCTCGATCCGGAACTGGCCTGGACGGGCGTCAAGGATTCGGGCCGCGGCTGCACGCTGTCGCGGCTCGGCTTCGACTACCTGACCCGGCCGAAATCCTTTCATCTCAGGACGGTGTGAATTCAATGGCTGCGTCTTCTCCCCTCGTCGGCAACTGGAGCTATCCCACCGCCATCCGCTTCGGCGCCGGCCGCATCCGCGAGCTGCCCGATGCCTGCAAGGTCGTTGGCCTCAAGCGCCCGCTGCTGGTCACCGATCCCGGCCTCGCTAAGTTGCCGATGATCGCCGACGCCATGACCGCGCTGCACAAGGCCGGAGTCGAGGTCGCCCTGTTCAGCGAGGTGAAGCCCAATCCCGTGGCCGCCAATGTCGAGGCCGGTGTGCGCATCCTGCGCGCCGGCAAGCATGACGGGGTGATCGCCTGGGGCGGCGGCTCGGGCATCGACACGGCCAAGGCCATCGCCTTCATGGCCGGCCAGACCCGGCCGATGTGGGACTTCGAGGATATCGGCGACTGGTGGACGCGCGCTAATCCCGCCGGGATCTTCCCGTCGATCGCCGTGCCGACCACCGCCGGCACCGGCTCGGAAACCGGCCGCGCTTCGGTTATCACCAACGAAGAGACGCACACTAAGAAGGTGATCTTCCATCCCAAGATGATGCCGTCGATCGTCATCGCCGACCCCGAACTCTCGGTCGGACTGCCGCCCCGGCTCACCGCCGGCACCGGCATGGACGCCTTCATCCACTGTCTCGAAGCCTATTGCGCGCTGGGCTATCACCCTTATGCGGAAGGAATCGCCGTCGAAGGCATGCGTTTGGTGAAGGAGAACCTCCTGCGCGCCGTGAAGGACGGCAAGGACATCGAGGCGCGCGGCCACATGCTGGCGGCCTCGCAAATGGGCTCCACGGCCTTCCAGAAGGGCCTGGGCGCCATCCATTCGCTGTCGCATCCCGTGGGGTCGACGCTCGACACCCACCATGGCCTGACAAATGCGGTCGCCATGCCCTATGTGCTGATGTTCAACCGCACCGCCATTGACGACAAGATCGTGCGGCTGTCGCGCTGGCTCGGGCTGTCCAACCCGACTTTCGATGGCTTCATGAAGTGGACGCTCGATATCCGCCGCGAGATCGGCATCCCGCACACGCTGGCCGAGCTCGGCGTCAAGGAAAGCCACCTCGGCAAATTCGCCGAGATGGCCGCCGTCGATCCGACGGCCAGCGGCAATCCCGTGAAGGCCGGCGTGCCGGAGATGCGCAAGATGTACGACGCTGCATTGGGAGGAAAGCTGTGAGTCCTCCGTCGCCCCGAGCGAAGCGAACCCTCTCGTCGTCCCGAGTCGCGCGGACCATGTCCGCGCTGAAGCGAAGCGAAGTCGAGGGACCTATTTTCGTGCGCGCTGAAAAGAGGTCCCTCCACTACGCCGCGCTACGCGCGGCTCCGGTCGGGACGACGGTATGACTCTCCCCACCCAGGCCCGGGTCGTCATCATCGGTGGCGGCATCATGGGCTGCTCGACGGCCTATCACTTGGCGAAGAACGGCTGGACCGACGTCGTGCTGCTGGAGCAGGGCCGCCTGAGCGGCGGCACGACCTGGCATGCCGCCGGCCTCGTCGGCCAGCTCCGCAGCTACCAGAACCTCACGCGCCTCATCCGCTACAGCACCGATCTCTATTCGAAGCTCGAGGCCGAGACCGCACTCGCCACAGGCTGGAAGCAATGCGGCTCGCTCTCAGTGGCGCGCACCGAGGAGCGCATGACGCTGCTGCGTCGCTCTGCCGCCATGGCCAATGCCCAGGGCGTCGACTGTGAGGAACTGACTGCGAGCCAGGCCGGCGACAAGTACCCGATCATGCGCACCGACGATCTGGTCGGTGCGGTGTGGCTGCCGGGTGACGGCAAGGCCAATCCGACCGACATCACCCAGGCGCTGGCCAAGGGCGCGCGCAATGGCGGCGTGCGCATCTTCGAGAAGACGCGCGTCACGGCGGTAAACACCGAGGACGGCCTCACGGGAAGGAGAGTCACCGGCGTCGAGACCACCGAGGGAAAAATCACGGCCGAGATCGTGGTCAACTGCGGCGGTCAGTGGGCGCGCCAGCTCGGGCGCATGGTCGGCGTTACGGTGCCGCTCTATTCCTGCGAGCACATGTATATCGTCACGGAAAAGATGGAGAACGTGGCGCGCGACCTGCCGGTGATGCGCGATCCCGACGGCTACATTTACTTCAAGGAGGAGGTCGGCGGCCTGCTGATGGGTGGCTTCGAGCCCGACGCCAAGCCGTGGAACAAGGACATCATTCCCGACGATTTCGAGTTCGGCATGTTGCCCGACGACTGGGATCAGTTCCAGATCCTGATGGATAACGCCCTGATCCGCGTCCCGGCGCTGGAGAAGACCGGCATAAAAACCTTCATGAACGGCCCGGAAAGTTTTACGCCCGACCTCAACTACATCCTGGGTGAGGCGCCGACGCTAAAGGGCTTCTTCGTCGGCGCCGGCTTCAACTCGATGGGCATCGCCAGTTCCGGCGGCGCCGGCATGGCGCTGGCCGAATGGATCATCGCCGGCGAGCCGACGCTCGACCTCTGGCCGGTCGACATCCGCCGCTTCGCCAACTTTCACGGCAACGACACCTGGCTGCGCGACCGCGTCGCCGAGACGCTGGGCCTGCACTACAAGATGGTCTGGCCGCAGCGCGAGGCCCAGAGCGGCCGGCCGTTCCGCCGCTCGCCGCTCTACGACCGCCTCAAGGACCGTGGCGCCTGGTTCGGCAACAAGATGGGTTGGGACCGGCCCAACTGGTTCGCCGGCCCCGGCAAGACGCCCGACATGCAATACGGCTGGGGCCGCGGCGCCTGGTTCCATGCCGCCGCATCAGAGCACAAGGCGACGCGCGAGGCCGTCACCGTCGTCGACGAAACCTCGTTCGGCAAATTCCTGTTTCAGGGTCGCGACGCCGCCAAGGCGCTGCAGCTCCTTTGCACCAACGACATCGACGTGCCGGTCGGCCGCACCGTCTACACCGGCCTGCTGAACAACCGAGGCACCTACGAGAGCGACTTGACGCTGGCACGCCTGGCGCCCGACAAGTTCATGGTCATCACCGGCTCGGCGCAGGTGACGCGCGACGCCGACTGGATCACCAAACACGTCGATCCCGACGCGCACGTCACACTGACCGACGTGACCGGCGGCTGGACGGTGCTGTCGGTGATGGGTCCCAACAGCCGCAAGCTCCTGCAGAAGGTGAGCAAGGCCGATTTCTCCAACGAGGCCTTCCCCTTCGCCACGATCCGCGAGATCGGCGTCGGCTATGCCACCGTTCTCGCCTCGCGCCGCACCTACATGGGCGAGCTGGGCTGGGAGCTCTACACGCCGGCCGAATTCGCCGTCACCGTGTTCGAGGCGCTGCATGCGGCCGGCGAGGAATTCGGCCTGCGCGACGCCGGCTACTACGCCGTCGAGTCGCTCCGCCTCGAGAAGGCCTACCGCGCCTGGGGCCGCGAACTCACGCCCGACGACACGCCGTGGCAGGCGGGCCTCGGCTGGGCGGTGAAGCTCGACAAGGTCGGCGGCTTCCTGGGCCGCCAGGCACTGGTCGACGCCAGGGCCAAGCCGCTCACCCGCCGCATGGTCTCGGTGCTGCTGGAGGACCGCGAGCCGCTGCTGTGGGGCGGCGAGGCGCTGCTGCGCGAGGGCAGGCCGGTCGGCGATCTCACCTCGGCGGGCTACGGCCACACCGTCGGCGCCTCGGTCGGGCTGGGCTATGTCCGGCGCGAGGACAGCGAGGCGATCGACACGGCCTGGCTGGAGCTCGGCAATTTCGAAGTCGACCTTGCGGGCAAGCGCCTGAAGGCCAAGGTGTCGCTGCGGCCGCCTTACGATCCGACGGGTGCGCGCACCAAGATGTAAGGGGAGTGGACATGCGTTTCATCGTTTCGGTCCTGGCGTCGTTGCTGGCCTTCGCCGGCGCGGCAACCGCCCAGGAAGTCATCGTCTACACCTCCTACGAAAAAGAGGACCTCGCGCCCTACAAGGCGGCGTTCGAGAAGGACGTGCCGGGCGTGACCATCCGCTGGGTGCACGACGCCAACGGCGTCATCACCGCCCGCCTGCTGGCCGAGAAGGCCAACCCGCGCGCCGACGCTGTCTGGGGCGTCGCGGCCTCGAGCCTCGGCCAGCTTGCAGACGCCGACGTGCTGCTGCCCTATTCGCCGCCGGGTCTGGCGAAGATCCCGGCCAAGTTCCGCGACCCGACCAGCCCGCCGCGCTGGTTCGGCAATTCCGCCTGGGTGGCGGCGATCGTCTACAACGTGACGGAAGGCAAGAAGCTCGGCATTCCCAAACCCGAAAGCTGGGCCGACCTCACCAAGCCCGCCTACAAGGGCAAGGTGGTGATGCCGCATCCGCTGTCCTCCGGCACCGGCTTCCTCGACGTCTCGGCCTGGCTGCAGGGCTTCGGCGAGGAGGGCGGCTGGAAGTTCATGGACGCGCTGCACGAGAACATCTGGCGCTACACCCATTCCGGCTCGCAGCCGGCGACGCTGGCGGCACGCGGCGAGGCGGTGGTCGGCATCGCCTTCGACGTTCGCGCCGCGCGCGAGCTGGCGCAGGGCGCGCCGGTCGAGATCGTCTTCCCGCAGAAGGCGCTGGGCTGGGAGATGAACGCCTTCGCCGTGGTCAAGAACGCGCCGCATGCCGAGGCGGCGAAGAAGCTCGCCGACTGGGCGGCGTCGGATGCCGGCATGCGCATGTACGCCGAGAGCCGGGCGGTGGCGGCGCGGCCGGAATTCTCCAAGCCGATCAAGAACCTGCCGGACAACCTCGCGTCGCTGCTGATGGACAACGACTTCGCCTGGGCCGCCCGCAACCGCGAGCGCATCCTCGCCGAATGGGCCAAGCGTTACGACGGCAAGGCCGATCCGAAGAAGTAGCTTGGGTTAGTCCTTGAAGCCCGCCGGTGCGTCGCACGGCGTCGTGCCCATCGTCCCGGGCACCGACACTTCGAGGATTTCCATCTCCTGCGAGGTGCGGATTTCGTTGTGGCGAAGGAAGCCGGGGATGAAGAGCGAATCGCCTTCCTCGACGCGCATCGTGCGGCCGTCCTCGAACTGCAGATCGACCCAGCCCTTCAGGATGTAGACGAACTGGCCGTCGCACTCGTGATAGTGCCAGCCGGTCGGCCGGCTCATGCCCTGGCTCGACTTCATCACCTGGGCGCGCAGCGCGCCGGCGCTGGCGTCGGCAACGCCAAGGTCGCGATAGGTGAAGAACTCGCGCCGTCCCTTAACCAGCACCGGCTCGGCGCTGCGGGCATGGGCGACTTTCTGGCCTGATACCTTGCGTGACGGCATCGTAGCTGAATCGGGTGACATGGTGGTTTCCTCCCTCTGTCGGCGAACGGGCTGCGCCTCGTCGGAAGATCAAGACTGGCTCCTTTGCTCCGGCAGTTCAACCGGATACCGACGCGCCGGGCAGAAAGACGCTAAGCCACATCCAGACCCAGGATCTTCTTGGCGTCGGCCGCCCATTCGGCATCGCTCGCTGCGCCGAGGTTCACCCATTCCTCGTCGGTCTTGTCCCGGCGCCACTTGATGAGCGTTGCGGCATCGGGCCCCGCCGGATACCGCAGTTGCCAGCTCGTGCCGCCGACGATATCGCGAATCTGCTCGGCCACGACGAAGGGCGATGTCGGGGTTTTGAGCGACGCCTCGAAGAAAGCACGGATCCGATGGCGTCGCTCATCATAGGGACTTTGCGGCATCGCCGGCCGGGGCTTCATGGTCATCGGCGTCGCGATGACGCCCGGCTCGACGATGGCGACGCGCACATTGAAGGCCTTGAGCTCCTGCGCCGAGCATTCGCTCAACCCCTCGAACGCCCACTTCGACGACGCATAGGCCGCCTGCGGCGACAACCCGAAGCGGCCGGCCACCGATGTGACGTTGACGATGCATCCGCTGCGCCTGGTTCGCATGCCCGTCACGACGGCCTTGATGCAGCGCAGGCCGCCGAAGAAGTTCGTCTCCATGGCCTGGCGGAAGATGGCGATCGGCGCCTCATCCACCGGACCGCCGCCGCCGATGCCGGCATTGTTGACCAGCACGTCGATCCGGCCGTTTTCGGCGAGGATCCGGCCAATCGCGCCGTCGACCGATGCATCGCTGTCGACATCGAGCTGGACGACCGTAACCGGCAGTTTCTCCTGGGCGACCGTCGCTCGAAGTTCGTCGCCGCGTTCCGGATTGCGCATCCCGGCGAATACCGTATGGCCTGCACGCCCCAGCGTGATGGCGGTTGCAAGGCCTATGCCGGTGCTGGTTCCGGTGACAAGTGCGATAGCCATATGCGTGTCCCTCATTCCCGACAATTCAGATAGATCGTCTTGTGCCGCGGCGCTCTGTCGAATGAGCGTGCCCGCGTCTTCGGTGGCCATCAAGGGCGAGCGAGACTATCGCGGCGAGGCGGCGCTGTTCTCCGGGGTGTCCGCGAGCAGTTCGGCCGTGCTGGCGACCCGGATGGAGCGGTTAGAGATGAGCTGGCTCCAGACCCAGTTGTGGTGGCCGATCACGGCCGGCGCGGCGAGATGCGGCCGGTCGTTCAGCGTATGGCCATCGCCAACCACGGTGACGGCGTGACCGTGCGACACCGCCGACCGCACCGTCGAATCGACGCAGAAATCGGTCGCCCATCCGACGATCAGCAGGCGCTCGGGCGCCAGTGCGGCCAGAAGGGCCTGCAGGCCGGTGCCGGCGAAGGCATCGTTCAGGGTCTTGGGCACGATCGCGTCGGTCCCCGCGCGGATCAGATCGGGGAGCAGGGCCCAGCCCGGCCTGCCCGGCGCGAAATCGTCTCCGGCCGGGCCGGCATGCTGGATCCAGACGACCTTGCCCGCCCCCTCGCGGACCTGCGCTGCCAGGAGGTTGATGCGGCCGATGACGCCCTGCAGATCGTGCTTGGGCGCACCGGCGAGCAGGCCGACCTGCATGTCGACGACGAGGAAGGCGTCCATGGCGGGGAGGATACCTGAAGGGCGGCGCGTCGTGTGGATTTCGAGGGCGGACGCGCGCAATTAGCTCCCCGTCGCCCCGAGCGTAGCCGAGGGGCCTACTCTCAACCGGAAGCAGCTAATTGTAGAGAGGAGGTCTCTCCGCTGCGCCTCGCTACGCTCGGCTTCGGTCGAGACGACGGGTGCAGCGTTAGGTGGATGGCGCAGCCTGCTCCGTTGCAGTCACCGGAGCGGGCAGGGACCGCAGCCGCGTGTCGGCCAACTCGCCTGCAGCCTCCAGGATCGGGTAGGCGACCGAGGTCAGGTGACCGTTGATGCGCTTGAGATCGCGGATCACGTCCATGTGGATCGAGCTGGTCTCGATCGAATCGGTACGGCCCTCGCGCAGGCGCGCGAAATGGCTCTCTGCCGACCTGGCCTCGGCCTCGCGCATCGCCGTCTTCTCGGCGATCAGGCGGCGCGCCAGCACGATGTCGCGGGTCGTGAAGACATTGAGCGCCAGCCGCAAATTCTCGATCACCCGGCTGTGGAACTGCTTCAGCTCGGCCAAGCCCTCGGGCGAGAAGGCGTAGCGGTTCCTGATCTTCTTGGAGGCGAGCTCCATCAGGTTCTTGTCGACGATGTCGCCGACATGCTCGAGGTTCATGGTGAAGCCGAGGATCTCGACGTAGCGCTTGCTCTCCTCCTCGCTGAGCTCGTTGCGCGAGGTCTGGATGAGATAGAGTTTGATCGCCTCGTGCAGGCGATCGACCGCGTCGTCGGCATTCTCGACCACCTTGACCAGGCGCTGGTCGTTACGCTCGAACACGTCGATGGTCTGGCGCAGCATGTCGGCCACGCGGTCGCCAAGGTTCAGCGTCTCGCGGGCGGCGCAGCCCAGCGCCTCGGCCGGCGAATCGAGCACGTTGGGATCGAGGTGGCGCGGCTTGCCGGGGTCGTCGGTCACCGGCTTGGCGGGCAGCAGGCGGCGGCACAGCCAGGCGACGACATCGGTCAGCGGCAGGAAGACGATCGCTGCTACCAGGTTGAAGGCGGTGTGGAAGTTGATCGGCAGGCGCGCCGGCGAGGGGTCGATCATCGACAGCCACTGCACGACGAGCCCGAGGAACGGCAACATCGCCACGCCGACGATGCTGCGGGTCAGGAGGTTGGCCAGCGGCACGCGGCGGGCTTCGACCTCGGCGCCCGACTGCGCCATGTAGGGCGCGAGAGCCCCGCCGATATTGGCGCCGATCACCAAAGCGAGGCCGAGCTGCGGGCCGATGATGCCGCTGCCGGCGAAGGACATGATCAGCAGCACGACCGAGAGACTCGAATGCACGAACCAGGTTGCCGCCGTGGCGACGACGACGGCCAGCAGGTACTCGTCCTGCAGGCCGGAGAACACCGCGACGAAGGCCGGCGCGTCGCGCAATGGGGCGGCGGCCAGGGTCAGCAGCTTCAGCGACAGCAGCATCAGGCCGAGACCGATGGTGACACGCGAGATGTGGCGGGTGCGGTCGGCCTCGCTCGACAGGAAGGCGATGACGCCCGCCGCGATCATCAGCGGCGACACCCAACCGAGGTCGAGCGACAGGACCTGGGCGGCCAGCGTGGTGCCGACATCGGCACCCAGCATGACGGCGAAGGCGATGGAGAGCGGGATCAGACCGCGGCCGGCGAAGGAGGAAAGCAGCAGGGCGGTGGCGGTGCTCGATTGCAGCAGGCCGGTGATGGCGAGGCCGCCGGCAAAGGCGGTGAAGCGGTTGCGCGAGCAGGCGGCGATGGCGCGGCGCAGGGTGGCGCCGAAGGCCCGCGTCAGGCCGGTGCGGACCATGCGCACGCCCCACAGCAGGAGGGCGACGCTGCCGATGACGTTCAAGACGATTTCCGCGCCGTGCATGATTCTCGAACTCTACGCCTGAGCTGCCGAATGTGAAAGTTTTGTTACGAAGCCAGACGAGTGGCTTCATCCATGAACGCCCGCACCAAGGCAACACGGCGACGCTCCTGCAGGCAGACGGCGTACTCGGCGACGTCGAGATCGGCGTCCGACACCGCGATGCGGCGGAAGCGGCGGTCGTCGCCCAGTTCGCTCGCGAACACCGCGCCGACGCCGAAGCCTGCCGCCACCGCCTCGCGCACGCCCTCGCGGGTCTGCACCTCGACGATGGCGCGCGGCTGCACACCGGCTGCGGCCATCGCCTGCTCCAAGACCTCGCGGGTGATCGAGCCTCTTTCGCGCAGCACCAGTTCCTGGTCGGCCAAGGCCGACAGGGGTGCCGAGAGAGGCGCGCGGTCGCGCTTGGCGAGCGGGTGATCCGCCGGCACGAACAGCACGACGCGGTCGGTGCGCAGGCGGAGCGCATGCAGGCGCGGGTCGGAGATGCTTTTCGCCATGACCGCGACGTCGGCCTCGTGGCGCAGCAGGCGCTCGAGTACGGTGGCCGAGTTGTCGATGGAGAGCGCGAAGGTGAGGCCGCCGGCGCGCTTCTTCAGCGCCGCCATGATCGGCACGACATGATGCGCCGAGTCGGCCGCGATCCGCAGGTGCCCGCGCGTCAGCGTCTGCTCGCCCGCCAGCAGGGCCTTGGCCTCGTCCTGCAGAGCAAATAACCTCGACGTGACCCCCTGCAGCTGCCGCCCCGTCTCCGTCGGCGTCACCGAGCGCCCGCGCCGGTCGAACAGCCGCACGCCATAGGCCTTCTCCAGCGCCGTCACCTGCCCCGACAGATTGGGCTGGCTGAGCCCCGAGGCCCGCGCCGCCGCCGAGAACGAGCCCTGTTCAGCAACCAGATGAAACGCCCTGAGTTGGCTGGGTGTCATATCAAAAAAACCGATAGGTCACATAGTTATTATATACTGGACGGATATCAGAGGCGAGCCGAGTATTTGCCCCCATGGCCCACCATCGTCCCGCCTCCTCCGAAACCGGCGACCCGCTCCTGCTGACGCCCGGCCCCCTCACCACCTCGGCCAGCGTCAAGCAGGCCATGGTCCACGACTGGGGCTCGCGCGATGCGGGCTTCATCGCCATCAACAAGATGGTGCTGGAAAAGATCCTCGAACTCGCCGGCGCCGTCGGCACGCACGTCACGGTTCCGGTACAGGGCTCCGGCACCTTTGCTGTCGAGGCGATGATCACGTCCTTTGTCCCGAAGACCGGCAAGCTCCTGGTGCTGATCAACGGCGCCTATGGCTCACGGACCAAGAAGATCGCCGAGATCGCCGGCCGCGCCGTCGCCGTCTACGAGACCGCTGAGGACACGCCGCCCGATCTCGCCAGGCTCGAGCAGATGCTGGTCGCTGACAAGGCCATCAGCCATGTCTTCGCCGTCCATTGCGAGACGACCTCGGGCATCCTCAATCCCATTCAGGAAATCGCCGAGCTTGTCGCCAAGCAGGGCCGCCGGCTGCTGGTCGATTCGATGTCGGCCTTCGGTGCCATCGAGATCGATGCGCGCAAGGTGCCCTACGATGCGCTGGCCTCGTCTTCCAACAAGTGCCTGGAAGGCGTGCCGGGCCTGGGCTTCGTGATCTGCCGCAAGACGGGGATCGCCGAGTGCAAAGGCAACGCCACGACCCTCGTGCTCGATCTCTTCGACCAGGCCGAGGGCTTCGCCAGGACCGACCAGTACCGCTTCACGCCGCCGATCCATGTCATTGTGGCGCTGGGCAAGGCGATCGAGGAGCACGCGGCCGAGGGCGGCGTCACCGGCCGCGGCAAGCGCTATCGCGAGAATGCCAAGGTGCTGATCGACGGTATGCGCGCCATGGGCTTCCGCACGCTGTTGCCCGAGAAGCAGCAGGCGCCGATCATCATCACCTTCCACATGCCGACCGATCCCAAGTTCGTCTTCCAGAGCTTCTATGACGGGCTAAAGGATCGCGGCTATGTGATCTATCCGGGCAAGCTCACCGTGGCGGACTCCTTCCGCATGGGCTGCATAGGACGCCTGTACCCCGAGCACATGAAGGGCGCGCTTGCCGCCGTGCGCGAGGTTCTAGACGAATTGCGCGTATCCAATGGCGGCCCTGCATTGGCTGCCGAGTAGGGGACAGAACATGGCACCCGACAGTCTTACCCCCAGTGGCGGCGAGATCGCCGTCAATGACCGGCGCTATCGGCTCCCGAAGCAGCCCATCGTCGTGGTCTGCGTCGACGGCTCGGAGCCCGGCTACATCGAGGCCGCGGTCGATGCCGGCCGCGCGCCGTGGTTCGCCAGGGTGCTGAAGAACGGCACCAATCTCGTGGGTGACTGCGTCGTGCCGAGCTTCACCAACCCCAACAACCTCTCGATCGTCACCGGCCAGCCGCCCGCCGTGCACGGCATTTGCGGCAACTACTTCCTCGATCCCGAGACCGGAAAAGAGGTGATGATGAACGATCCGAAGTTCCTGCGCGTCGAGACGCTGTTTCCGGCCTTCCAGCGTGCCGGCCTGCGCATCGCCGTCGTCACCGCCAAGGACAAGCTGCGCGGCCTTTTGGGCAAGGGCCTGACGCTGGCGCCGGGCAAGGCCTGCAGCTTCTCCTCGGAGAAGTCGGACAAGGCGAGCCTCGCCGAGAACGGCATCGAGAACGTCAACGCGCTGGTCGGCATGGGCGTGCCCGATGTCTATAGCGCCGGCCTCTCGGAGTTCGTCTTCGCGGCGGGCGTCAAGCTGATGGAGCGCGACCGGCCGGAGATCATGTATCTCTCGACCACCGACTACATCCAGCACAAGCACGCGCCCGGCACGCCGGTCGCCAACGACTTCTACGCGATGATGGACGGCTACCTGGCCAAGCTCGACGCCATGGGCTGCACCATCGTCGTCACCGCCGATCACGGCATGAACGCCAAGTTCCGGCCTGACGGCCAGCCCGACGTCATCTACCTGCAGGACGTCTTCGACAAATGGCTGGGCGAGGCCAAGGCCCGCGTCATCCTGCCAATCACCGATCCCTATGTCGTGCATCACGGTGCGCTGGGCTCGTTTGCTGTCGTCTATCTGCCGGCTGGCGCTTCGCCAACCGAATGGGCCGCCAAGCTGAAGTCGCTGCCCGGTATCGAAGCGGCGCTGACCAAGGAAGAGGCTGCCGCGCGCTACGAGCTGCCGGCCGACCGCATGGGCGATCTCATCGTCGTGTCGACCAAGCACAAGGTGCTGGGCACCTCGGCGTCGCGCCATGACCTGTCGGGCCTGACCGAGCCGCTGCGCAGCCACGGCGGCGTGTCGGAGCAGCGGGTGCCGGTGATCTGCAATCGCAAGCTGGCGAGCGACGCCGCCTCACGGCGCTGGCGCAACTTCGACGCCTTCGACATCGCCCTCAACCTCGTCGCCTGAGAGATCATAATCATGGATACCGCCATCCGCCCTGACTCCGACGTCCGGCACGAATACTTGCGCATCGCCGGCAAGAAGGTCGAGACAGGCGCGCGCCTCGAAGTGCACTTCCCCTGGGACAACCGCCTCGTCGGCACCGTGCCGCGCGCCACGCCGGAGCTGGTGGCCGAGGCCTTCCGCATCGCCCACGACTACAAGCCGAAGCTGACGCGCTACCAGCGCCAGAAGATCCTGCTCAAGACTGCCGATCTCTTGGTCGCGCGCAGGGAAGAGCTGTCGCGCCTGATCACGCTTGAAAGCGGGCTCTGCCTGAAGGACTCGCTCTACGAAGTCGGCCGCGCCTACGACGTTTTCACCTTTGCCGGCCAGCTTTGCCTCATGGACGACGGCCAGACCTTCTCCTGCGACCTCACCCCGCACGGCAAGACGCGCAAGATCTTCACCCTGCGCCAGCCGCTGAATGCCATCTCGGCCATCACGCCGTTCAACCATCCGCTCAACATGGTGGCGCACAAGCTGGCGCCGGCCTTCGCCACCAACAACTGCGTGGTGTTGAAGCCCACCGAGCTGACGCCGCTCACGGCGCTGTTCCTGGCCGACACGCTCTACGAGGCAGGCCTGCCGCCAGAGATGCTGAGTGTCATCACCGGCAATCCCAGCGACATCGGCGACGCCATGATCGTCGATCCGCGTGCCGACCTGATCACCTTCACGGGCTCGGTTCGCGTCGGCAAGTACATCGCCGAGAAGGCGGGCTACAAGCGCATCGTCCTCGAGCTGGGCGGCAACGACCCGCTGATCGTCATGGAGGACGCCGACCTCGACGAGGCAGCCGAGCTCGCCGTGGCCGGCGCCACCAAGAACTCCGGCCAACGTTGCACCGCCGTGAAGCGCATCATTGTCGTCGACAAGATCGCCGATGCCTTCGTCGAGCGCGTGCTGGCCAAGGCAAAGAAGCTCAAGGCCGGCGATCCGCTCGATCCCGAGACCGACGTCGGCACTGTGATCCACGAACGCGCCGCGACGCTCTTCCAGAACCGGGTCAGCGACGCCGTCGCCAAGCACGGTGCGAAACTCCTGTACGGCAACGACCGCCGCGGCGCGCTGTTTCCGCCCACCGTGGTCGACCATGTCGATCCGACCTGCGAGCTGGTGCGTGAGGAGACCTTCGGCCCGGCCATCCCGATCATCCGGGTCAAGGACATCAGCCACGCCATCCAGGTGTCCAACGGCACGGCCTATGGTCTCTCATCGGGCGTCTGCACCGACAACCTCAACTACATCACGCGCTTCGTCGACGAGTTGCAGGTCGGCACGGTCAATATCTGGGAAGTCCCCGGCTATCGCATCGAAATGTCGCCCTTCGGCGGCATCAAGGACTCGGGCCTCGGCTACAAGGAAGGCGTGCTGGAAGCGATGAAGAGTTTCACCAACGTGAAGACCTGGTCGCTGCCCTGGCCTGGCTGAAATTGGCCATAATCAACCGTTTTGATTGAATATTATAAAGATCAGAACAGGAGATCGAACGATGGCCGAGACCAAGACCTATGAGGGTGCCTGCCATTGCGGTGCTGTGGCCTTCACCGTCGACCTCGACACCTCAGGCGCGCTCAAGTGCAACTGCTCGATCTGCACAAAGCTCGGCGCCGTCTGGGCGTTTGCGCCCAGGTCAAGGTTCGGTCTGAAATCGGGTGCGACCAAGCAGGGCGACTACCGGTTCGGCAAGAAAAGCCTGCATCACCGGCGGCTACATCAGAACTACGCGCTCGACCTTTTGGGCCTGCGCTACGGTTCGGTGCGCGACAAGGCGATGGTGTTTTCCTAGACGAAGCTCAGCTTTACGCTGCCGAACGGTCCGAAGTCTGCGACGTAGTCTTCGCCCGGCTTGGGTGCCAGCATTCCTGTCAGTGTGCCGGTGCTCACCATCTGGCCCGCTTTCATGCCGACGCCCGCGCGCGACAGTTCATTGGCGAGCCAGGTGAGCGGCACCATCGGATGATTGAGCGCGGCCGCAGCCGTGCCCTTGCGGCGCAGGCGGTCGTTGCTGGAAAGCGTTACTTCCTGATTTTGGATGTCACGCGTCCGCCAGTCGGTGATGGCGGGGCCGTAGACGATGGTGCCAGAGCCCGCACCGTCGGCCAGGATGGCGGGCAGGGGCGGAAAGGCCGCGTCGTGAATGAAGCGACACTCCGGCAGTTCCAGTCCGGGATGCAGCGAGGCAACAGAATCGGTCACTTCCTCGACCGTGTAGGGCCTGTCGCGTGGCGGCAGGTCGGCGCCGAGCCTGGCCTCGTACTCGACCTCGGGAATCGGACTCGCGAGATCGGCGTGCGTCACGGTGAAGGGCGTGGGCTCGATGAAGAAGACACGGCCATAGATCGGTGAATCGGTGCGCAGTGCCTTCTGCATTTCCTCCTTCATGGCGGCGATCTTCCAGCCGCCGACCGTCCAGCCGAGTTCCTCGGCCACCATGGCCGCCACGCGATAGGCCGTTGCCTTGTCGGGCGGCTCGAGGCGCGCATCGAGGCCGCTCTGTTGACGGCCCTCACGGCGGAGAGTGGCGAGAAGACGGGCGAGTTCCCGTTGCGCTTCAGCGTCCATCGGTGTTCCTTAGCAGAAATCGGTGGAGACACGATGCGTACGCCAGCCGAAAAAGGCCACCTGTTCCGTGAGCTGCACAGCAAGCCCGGCATCATCCTTTTGCCCAATCCGTGGGACGCAGGCTCGGCCAAGCTGCTGGCGTCGCTGGGCTTCGAGGCGCTGGCGACGACCAGCCTCGGTATGTCCAACGCGCTGGGCCGTCCTGACGGCGAGGGTTCGGTGAGTCGCGCCGAACTCCTGGAAAACTGCCGTGTCATCGCCGGGGCGACCGACTTGCCGGTCAACGCCGATCTGGAGAACGGCTATGCCGACGATCCGAAGGAGGCTGCGACCATCCTGCGCGACGCGGCGGCAGTCGGTATCTCCGGCGGCTCGCTGGAGGACTGGAGCGGCGAGCGCATCTACGACTTCAATCACGCGGTCGAGCGTGTTGCGGCGGTCTGGGCGGCCGGTTCGCCGGCAACGGCCAGAATTGCGGCCAGCGCTGCAAACACAGGCCGACCGCCACTCAACCACGCGAAGAACCGGAACATCTGGCCGCAGCCTAAGGGCGGCGTGGCGGGACAACAAGTCAGGCGGCGCGGCGATGCTCCAGGCCGGCCAGCGCCGGGATCGGGTCGGCGCCGATCTGGCGCAGCAGCGAGGCGAGGTCGTAGTGGAATCGTTCGCCAGACATCAGGCCGTCGGTGAAAGTCAGGATCACGACGAAGGGTTGGACGATGGGGCGGCCGGTGGGGGCGAGGCCGAGGAAGGGGCCGATGTGGCGGCCGTGCCAGGTCGCCTCGGCGACGTAGCCGCCCTCGGTCCACCAGGCGCCCTGGCCGGGGCCGCGCTGGACCTTGACGTCGAAGGTGGTCCACCATTACCGGTAGTGCGCGGCCGCACCGGCATGGCCCGACCAGCTCTGGCCGGTGGCGAAGTCGTCGAAGCGGCAGTCGGGGTGGAGCGTGGCCAGGGTACCGGGGAGGTCCTGGGCATTCTCGGCCGTGAGATGGCGGCGGACGAGGTTGGCGAGGTCGGGGTTCATGGCGGGTCCGTGGTAGTGTTCGAATACTGATAATTTATAAGAAGGCTGATATGGCGCGCAAGATCGCGACTCCGCGGCCGGGCGAAGGCAAGCGCGGGCCGGACGGGCACCTGGGCTATCTGGTGCGGCAGGCCAATGTCGCGGTACGCGCGGCGCTGGAGAAGGCGCTGGCCGGCATCGATGTGACGGTGCCGCAGTTCTCGGTGCTGACCATGATCGCGGCCTATCCCGGCGTGTCGGGCGCCGAGCTGGCGCGGCTCACGTTCCTCACGCCACAGACCATCAACGTCATCACCCGCAACCTCGTGCGCTCCGGCGCCATCGCCAAGTCGGCCGACGCCACGCATGGCCGCATCCTGCAGCTCGAGGCCACGGCCAAGGGCCAGGCCTTGCTGAAGCGCTGCCGCGTGCTGGTGCAGAAGGTCGAGGACCGCATCGCCGCGCCGCTCTCTAAGACGGACGAGCGCGCGGTGCGCCGCTGGCTCGCCGCCGTCGGCGAGACCCTACGCTAATATCTTCGTACGCTGCGGATCGACCGCCGAGCCGTCGATGCGGCGGGCGGCGTGCTGGCGGGTAAAAGCCTCGATCTCGTAGTCGGCGTGGCCGGCGTCCTCGGCGGCGACATAGCCGAAGGCGATGGCCTTGCCGATCGTGTGACCCCAGCCGGCGCTCGACGTGACACCCAGCACCTTGCCGTCGCGCCGGATCGCCTCGCCACCGTAGAGCTGCACCGGCGCGTCGACTGTGAGCGTGATCAGCTTGCGCTTCGGGCCGGCGGCCTTGGCCTTTTCGAGCGCGGCACGCCCGATGAAGTCGGATTTCTTCCTGAGCGACACGGCAAAGCCCAGCCCGGCCTCGTAGGGCGTGTAGTCGGGCGTGATGTCGGAGCCCCAGTAGAGGTAGCGCTTCTCCAGCCGCAGCGAATCGATGGCGCGGTAGCCCGCATCGGCGATCTCGAATTCGCGGCCGGCCGCCTGCAGCAGTTCATAGACGTGCGCCGCGTACTCGGTCGGCAGGTGCAGCTCCCAGCCGAGCTCGCCGAGGTAGGTGACACGCATCGCCAACACCGGAGCGTAGCCGATGCGCAGCTCCCGCGCACTCATATAGGGGAAGGCCGTGTTGCTCACATCGCCATCGGTCACCTTCGCCAAAATCTTGCGGGCGAGGGGCCCGGCAAGATTGATCGTGGCGCGCGCCGAGGTCACCTCCTGCACCGTGACCGAGCCGTCGGCCGGCAGGTGCTTCCTGATCCAGCCCATGTCGCGCACGCCGAAGGCGCTGCCGGTCACCATGTAGAAGCGGTTTTCGTCGAGGCGGGCGAAGGTGAGGTCGGCCTCGACGCCGCCGCGTTCGTTGCAGAGCTGGCTGTAGACCAGCGAGCCCGCCGGCTTGTCGAGATCGTTGGCCGCAAGGCGCTGCAGGGCGGCGAAGGCGCTAGGGCCGGAAATCTCGTACTTGGAGAAGGAGCTCTGGTCGATCAGTACGGCGCGCTCGCGTGCGGCGCGGCATTCGCCCGCGACCGGCCCGAACCAGTTGGGCCGCGATTCGAACGACGGCCTGTCGACCGCCTCGGTTCCCGCCGGCGCGAACCAGTTTGGCCGCTCCCAGCCGAAGCGCGAGCCGAACACGGCGTTCCTGGCCGCTAGCATCGAATAGAGCGGTGAACGCCGCCCGCCGCGCGCGCTCGACAGCTCCTCGATCGGATAATGGATCTGGTAGTAGCGCCAGTAGCTGTCGACGCTGCGCTCGGCCAAATACTTGGCGCTCATGTGATGGCTGCCGAAGCGGCGCACGTCGAAGGCCCAGAGGTCGAGGCCGGGCTCGCCCTCGACGATCCACTCCGCCATCGCCTTGCCGGCGCCGCCGGAGGCCGCGATGCCCGAGGTGAAGGCGCAGGCGAGGTAGAAATTATCGCGCTCCGGCGCCAGACCCATGATGGGTTCGCCATCGGGCGAGATCGGGATGGCGCCGTTGATCACCGTGCGGATGCCGATCTCGTTCAGGATCGGCAGGCGTTCCGCGGCCGGCAGCAGGAAGGCTTCCAGCCGGTCCTGATTGGCCTGGAAGAGCTCGCGGCCGAAGCTGAACGGCACGCCGTTGGCGCCGAAGGTCGGCGTGCCCTGTTCCCAGCCGCCGATGGCGAGCGCGCCCGGCTCCGGCTTGAGGTAAAAAATCTTGTCGGGATCGCGCAGCGTCGGCAGGCCCTTGGGGATGGCGTCGCTTTTCTCGGTGATGATGTACTGATGCTCGACCGCGCCGGCCGGGACGCTGACGCCCGCCATCTTGGCCACGTCGCGTGCCCAGATGCCGGCGGCATTGACCACGATCTCACAGTCGATGCTGCCCTGGTCGGTGAGCACGCGCTTGACGCGCCGGCCGTCGAACTCGAAGCCAGTGACCAGGACGCCCTCGACGATGCGCACGCCACCGGCGCGCGCGCCCTTGGCATAGGCCATGGTGAGGCTGGAGGGCTCGACCGAGCCGTCGTTGGGCACGAAGACCGCGCCGACGATGCCGTCGAGCGTGATCAGCGGGAATTTTTCCTGCGCTTCCTTGGGCGACAGCGTATGCAGCTCGAAATCGAAGCTGCGCGCCGTCGTCGCCATGCGCTTGAGCTCGCTCCAGCGCTCCTCGCTCGATGCAAGGCGCAGACTGCCGACCGGTTTCCATTCCGTCGCCTGGCCGGTCTCGGCCTCGAGGCGTCCGTAGAGCTGGGCGCTGTACTGCATCAGGCGCGTGAGGTTGCGCTTGCTGCGCAGCTGGCCGACGAGTCCGGCGGCATGCCAAGTCGAGCCGTGCGTCAGGCCGCTCTTTTCCAGCACGACGACGTCGCGCTGGCCCATCTTGGCGAGATGATAGGCAATGGAGCAGCCGACCGCGCCGCCGCCGATTACGACGATCCGCGCCTGAGAGGGCAGCGCCACTAGCGCAGTTCCCCGAGGTACCAGTCGAGGAAGAGCGCGACGTTTCGTTCACGCACCTTGGAGAAGGGACCGGGCACGTAGGCCCGCGAACTGACGCCGAGCTGCTGGGCTTCGCAGATCGTCCAGTCCTGCCGGTTGGTGATGTCCCAGATCGGCAGCAGGCGCTCGAGCGTGTAGTCCTTGCCTTCGACCGCCTTGGCGTCGACCAGCCAGTAGCCACGGACGTGGGTCTCGTTGGGACCGAGCGGCGTCAGTCGCGCGGCGGCGGCATAGTCGCAATTGGTATGCTGCCAGAAGTTGGGGAACACTGTCGTGCGCAGCGTGCCGGAGTCCCACTCCTTGATGTCGCCCATCAGGCAGGACAGCGGCTTGCCGTCCATGCTCTGGGTGACGAAGCCTTCCATCACCGGCGTGCGATGGCAGCGAAATGCGTTGCCCGTCATGGTCGACATGGCATCGCCCTCGTCGAGCCCCAGCGAACGGAAGCGCGCATTGGCGCGCGCCACGATGGCGTCCATGCCCGGCTGCAGCGTGGGATCGAGCATCGCGGCGTCGCGCTGCACGTCATAGGCGGCGGTGTTGTATTCCTTGTGGTTGGGCGGGCAGTGGTAGCACTCGCGATTATTCTCGAACACGATCTTCCAGTTGGCCTTCACCACATAGTCGATCTGATGGGCGATCTTGGCGCGCTCGATCGCGTGCGGCTTCATCTTGCGGCTGATGGTGGCCAGCGCGTCTGAGAAATCTGGCGGCTCGGCGCTGAAGGAGATGAACAGCAGGCCGCCTGCGTTCACGATCGACACCGGCCGCAGCGACAGGCCCTCCTTGTCGACGCCGAACTCTCGGCGCGTATCGAGCACCAGAGAGCCGTCGAGTTCGTAGGTCCAGCGGTGATAGGGGCAGACCAGGCGATGGGCATTGCCGCTCTCGGTCTTGCAGATCTGCGAGCCGCGGTGGCGGCAGACATTGTGGAAGGCACGGATCTCGCCGCCGCGGTCGCGCAGGACGACGATCGACTCGGTGCCGATCCGATAAGTGAAGAAATCGCCCGGTTTGGGCACCTGGAAGGCGTAGCCCGCGAACAGCCAATGGCGGTGAAAAATCCGTGCCAGATCGGCGTCGAAAACCGTCGGTGCGACGTAAAAATCGCGTTCCAGCGGCCCGCCTGGCTTGTGCTCGGCAACCAGCCGGGAGATTTCCGGCTGTATCGGGTGACGGGCCTGAAGCGCCGTGCCGTCCATTGTCGTCTCCTTCTACGACCAACGTAGCATGCAGCCCTTGCCCGGTGGCAGGCCCATGTTAAGGTTTTGTGAATAGACGCGATCTGGGGATGAACGCCGTAATGAGAACATCATACGGCGCGTGTAGCGGAGACTGCGGCTTCGGCCGAAGGGGAGACTGACAATGACGATGAATTTCACGACCAAGCGCGCGGCGGTTGCGGGTCTGGCGGCACTGGCCGCGATCGGCTTCAGCAGCGCGGCGTTCGCGCAAAAGACCAAGCTCACGGTCTACACCGCGATCGAGAACGAGCAGCTCGATCCCTTCAAGAAGGCCTTCGAGGCCGACAACCCCACCATCGAGATCGCCTGGGTGCGCGACTCGACCGGCGTCATGACCGCGCGCGTCATCGCCGAGAAGGACAATCCCCGCGCCGACGTGATCTGGGGCCTCGCCGCATCGAGCGTCGGCGCCTTCGCCAGCATGGGTCTGGTCGAGGCCTATACGCCGGCCGGCGCCGCGGCGCTCAAGCCGATGTTCAGGAGCGGCAAGACGCCCGACACCTGGGTCGGCATGGACGCCTTCCTCGCCGTCGTGTGCTTCAACACCGTCGAAGCCAAGAAGGGCAACAAGCCCGCGCCCACGAGCTGGGCCGACCTGACCAAGCCCGACTACAAGGATTCGATCGTGATGCCGAACCCGGCCTCGTCGGGCACCGGCTATCTCACTATCGCCGGCTGGCTCACCGTCATGGGCGAGGAGGCAGGCTGGAAGTACATGGACGCGCTGCACCAGAACGTGTCGCAGTATCTCCACTCGGGTTCGGCGCCCTGCGTGCAGGCGGCCAAGGGCGAGCGCCTGATCGGCATCGGCTTCGACATGCGCGGCGCCACCGAGAAGACCAAGGGCGCGCCGATCGACCTGATCGTGCCCAAGGAGGGCCTCGGCTGGGAAATGGAAGCGACGGCCATCATGAAGGGCACCAAGAACATCGATGCGGCCAAGAAGCTGCTCGACTGGTCGGTAACCAAGAAGGCCAACGAACTCTACGGCAAGTACTACGCCATCGTCGCCCATCCCGAGGTCAAGTCGATGCCGGCCAACTATCCGCCCGACGGCGAGAAGGCGATGGCCAAGATGGATGTCGAGTGGATGGCCAAGAACCGCGACCGCATCCTCGCCGAATGGACCAAGCGCTACGACGGCAAGTCGGCGCCGAAGGCCAAGTAGCGGCCTCTCGCGGGCCGCATGGCTCACTACCTCGAGGTTCGTAACCTTACCAAACGCTTCGGCGACTTCACCGCCCTCCACGATGTCTCTCTCGACGTCGAGGAGGGCGAGTTCGTCTGTTTCCTCGGGCCCTCGGGCTGTGGCAAGACCACCTTGCTGCGCGCCATCGGCGGCCTCGACCCGCAAAGTTCGGGCACCATCCGCCAGTCCGGCAAGGACGTGTCCAGCCTGCCGCCGGCCAAGCGCGATTTCGGCATCGTCTTCCAGTCCTACGCGCTCTTCCCCAACCTGACGGTGGCTGAGAACGTGGGTTACGGGCTGGTCAGCCGGCGCGATGCCAGGGCCGAGATCGCCAGGCGGGTCACCGAGCTTCTGGCGCTGGTCGGCCTGCCGGACTCCACGAAGAAATATCCCGCACAGCTTTCCGGCGGCCAGCAGCAGCGTGTGGCGCTCGCCCGCGCGCTGGCGACGTCGCCGGGCCTGCTGCTGCTCGACGAGCCGCTGTCGGCGCTCGACGCGCGCGTGCGGCTGCGGCTGCGCCACGAGATCAAGGCGCTGCAGCGGCGGCTGGGCGTCACCACCATCATGGTGACGCACGACCAGGAGGAGGCGCTCACCATGGGCGACCGCATCGTGGTCATGAACCAGGGCGTGATCGACCAGGTCGGCACGCCGCAGGAGATCTACCGTCGCCCGGCCTCGGCCTTCGTCGCCGACTTCGTCGGCACCATGAATTTCCTGGACGGCCGGCTCGAAGCCGCCGACCGCGTGAAGGTGGGCGTGCTTGCCTTCGCCTGTCCGCCCCAGCCCGGCCTGGCGCTGGGCACCGCGGTGCGACTTTGCATCCGGCCGGAGGACGTGCGGGTGCGCGACCTGCCGGCCGACATTGCCAATCGTCTGTCGATCGAGGTCGCCAAGCTCGATTTCGTGGGCTCCTTCTGCCGCGCCTCGCTCAAGGCGGTGAACGCGCCCGACGTGGCGCTGGTCGCCGACTTCTCGAGCAACCTCATCCGCGACCTTGGCGTCGTGCAGGGTGGCCGCCTCGACGTGGCGTTGCCGCCCGACCGCCTGCAGATTTTTGCGGCGTGAGGACGAACAGGTGAGCGACGCCGCCGTTCGCGCGCCGGTCCTCCGCGCCCATCGCATGGGCCTGTCGCGCGACGACCTGTTGATGCGCGCCGGCCTGCTGCTGCTGGCAGCCTGGCTGCTGGTGATCCTCGGCTTGCCGCTGTGGGCGCTGCTCGCCAAGGGCTTCGAGGACCGCGATGGGCATTTTGTCGGGCTGGCCAACTATGTCTCGTATTTCTCCACGCCGGCGCTCTTCCAGTCGGCGCTGAACAGCCTGCACGTCTCGGCCGTATGCACGCTGATCGTGGTGCCGATCGCCTTCCTCTACGCCTACGCGCTGACGCGGGCGGTGCTGCCGATGCGCTGGCTGTTCCAGGGTGTGGCGCTGATCCCGATCTTCGCGCCCTCGCTGCTGCCCGGCCTGGCGCTGGTCTATCTGTTCGGCAACCAGGGATTCTTCAAGGCGCTGATGGGCGGCGGCTCGATCTACGGCTTCGACGGCATGGTCATCGCCCAGGTCTTCTACTGCTTCCCGCACGCCACCATGATTCTGGTGACGGCGCTGGCCACCGCCGACGCCCGTCTCTACGAGGCGGCCGATGCGCTGGGCGCCTCCAAGATCCGCGTCTTCTTCACGGTGACGCTGCCCGGCGCCAAGTACGGGCTGATCAGTGCGGCGCTCGTGGTGTTCACGATGGTGATGACCGATTTCGGCATCGCTAAGGTGATCGCCGGCAACTTCAACGTGCTGGCGACCGACGTTTACAAACAGGTGATCGGGCAGCAGAATTTCTCGATGGGCGCCGTGGTCGGCATGGTGCTGCTGGCACCGGCGGCGCTCGCCTTCTTCGTCGACCGGCTGGTGCAGCGCAAGCAGGTGGCGCTGCTCACGGCGCGCGCCGTGCCGCTGATCCCGCGGCCCAAGCTCGCCCGCGACGCCTTCTTCATCATCTTCTGCACGATCGTCTGCCTGTGGATCCTGACGATCCTCGGCATGGCGATGTGGGGCTCGCTGATCAAGTATTGGCCGTACAATCTCAGCCTGACGCTGGCCAATTACGACTTCGCCGATTTCGATTCAAACGGCTGGGGCTCGTACTACAACTCGCTGCAGATGGCGGCGGGCGCGGCGATCATCGGCACGATCATCATGTTCGTCGGCGCCTGGCTCAACGAAAAGACCAAGGGCTTCTACATCGTGCGCGGCGCCATCCAGCTTCTCGCCTTCCTGCCGATGGCGGTGCCGGGGCTGGTGCTGGGGCTGGGCTACATCTTCTTCTTCAACGCGCCCAACAATCCGCTCAACTTCCTCTACGCCACCATGGCGATCCTGGTGATCAATACCGTGGCGCACTACTACACCGTCGGCCACCTGACCTCGACCACGGCGCTGAAGCAGATCGATCCCGAGTTCGAATCGGTCTCGGCCTCGCTGAAAGTGCCGGTGTGGAAGACCTTTGGGCGCGTCACCGCGCCGATCTGCCTGCCCTCGATCGTCGACATCGCGATCTACATGTTCGTCAACGCCATGACGACGGTGTCGTCGGTGATCTTCCTCTACGCGCCCGACACCAAGCTCGCCTCGGTGGCCGCGGTAAACATCGAGGAGAGTGGGGCCACGGCTGCGGCGGCGGCGCTCTGCCTGGTGATCGTGGCGACCTCGGCCACGGTCAAGGCGGTGCACATCGTCGTCGACCGGTTCCTGTTCGGGCGTCTGCAGGCGTGGCGGCGCCGTTGAAGTGACGGACGTTGTCATCGTGGGCGGCGGCGTCATGGGGTCGTCGATTGCCTATCACCTCAAGGGCGATCTGAATTTTACCCGCAGCGTGACCGTGATCGAGCGCGATCCTACATATGCGCTGGCCTCGTCTGCTCTGTCCGCAAGCTCGATACGCCAGCAATTCTCCACACCTTTGAACATTCACTTGTCGCGCTTCGGCATTGGCTTCCTGCGACGTGCGCCCGAGTTGCTGGGTGTCGATCTAGCGTTGAAGGAGCCGGGCTACCTCTTCCTAGCCTCAAAGGCGGGAGAGGCGGTGCTGCGTGCCAACAACGCCATTCAGCGCGGCGAGAATTGTTTGGTCGAACTGCTCGATCCGGCGGGGCTCACGGCGCGCTTCCCGTGGCTGTCGGTTGATGGCGTCACGCTCGCCTCGCTCGGCACTGCCAACGAGGGCTGGTTCGACGGTCCGGCGTTGATGCAGGGTTTTCGCCGCAAGGCGCGTGAGTTGGGCGCGACCTATATAGCCGACGAGGTCGTCGGCCTTGACCGCTGCGGCGTGACGTTGAAGGCGGGTGGCAGGCTTGCGGCCCGCACGATCGTGAATGCGGCGGGCCCATGGGCGGGGCAGGTCGCAGCGCTGGCCGGCATCGCGCTCCCCGTGGAGCCGCGCCGCCGCTCGGTCTTCGTGTTCGACGCGCGCGACAAGCCCGCCCTCACGCCGCTCACCATCGATCCATCTGGCGTGTGGTTCCGGCCGGAGGGGCGCTTCTTCATCGGCGGCACGACGCCGGCCGAGGGTAACGATCCGCCCGAGCCGCCGCTCGAGGTCCAGCACCAGGAATGGGACGACATGGTCTGGCCGGTCCTTGCAGGGCGCGTGCCGACCTTCGAGGCGGCCAAGGTGATGAATTCCTGGGCGGGCTATTACGAGTACAACACCTTCGACCAGAACGGCATCGTCGGGCGCCATCCGGAGTTCGAAAACCTGATCTTTGCCAATGGCTTCTCGGGTCACGGCATCCAGCAATCGCCGGCGGTCGGCCGTGCGGTCGCCGAGCTGATCGTGCATGGCAGCTATCGCACGCTCGATCTGTCGCCGTTCGGTTATGAACGCATTTCCGCCGGCCGACCTATCCGCGAGCTGAACGTGGTGTGATAGGGTCGGGGCCTCGCCGAAGGAGACGCCCGTGCCCGATACCGCCCTGGTCAACAGCGACATGCAATCCGCGCTGGTCGAAGCGCGCCAAACCTATAGCGACGCCAATCCCAAAAGCTTCGCGCGCCATGGCGAGGCGCTGCACGCCATGCCCGGCGGCAACACGCGCACGACGCTGCATACCTCGCCGTTTCCGCTGACGGTGGTGCGCGGCGGGGGCTGCCGCCTATGGGACGCCGACGGCCACGAGTACATCGACGTGCTGGGCGAATATACCGCCGGCATCTACGGCCACTCCCATCCGGTGATCCGCGCCGCCATCGACCGCGCACTCAATCACGGCTGGAACTACGGCGGCCGCAACGAGAACGAGGCCAAGCTTTCCAAGCTGGTCGCCGATCGCATGCCGTCGATCGACCTGATCCGCTTCACCAACTCGGGCACCGAGGGCAACGTCATGGCGCTGGCCGGCGCGCGCGTCTTCGCGCAGCGCAAGGGGCGGACCAAAGCCACCAAGGTCATGGTGTTCCACGGCGGCTATCACGGCGGCGTGCTCTATTTCGTGAGCGGCGGCAGCCCGGTCAACATTCCCTACGAATACATCGTGGCGCCCTACAACGACGTTGAGGGCACGCGCGCGCTGCTGGCCAAGCATGGCGAGGAGCTGTTCGCCGTCCTGCTCGAGCCGATGCAGGGCAGCCACGGCTGCCTGCCGGGCGACGTGCCGTTCCTCAAGATGATCCGCGAGGAGACCAAGGCGCGCGGCATCACCATGATCTTCGACGAGGTCATGACCTCGCGGCTCTCGCCGGGCGGGTTGCAGGAAAAGTACGGCGTCATTCCCGACATGACGACGCTCGGCAAATACATCGGCGGCGGCATGTCGTTCGGCGCCTTCGGCGGCAGGCGCGAGATCATGGAGCTGTTCGACCCGACCAAGCCCGACCACCTGCCGCATGCCGGCACCTTCAACAACAACGCGCTTACCATGGCGGCAGGCGTCGCGGGCTATGGCGAGGTCTACACACCGGCGGCAGCCAAGGAGCTGAACGAGCGCGGCGAGAATCTGCGCGGCCGGCTGAACGCGATCTGCGCCCAGCACAAGGTGGCGTTCCAGTTCTCCGGCATCGGCTCGATGATGTCGGCGCATGCCACCGATCGGCCGATCCGCACCGCAGCCGATATCGCGACCTCGAACCAGGACGCCAAGGAGCTGTTCTTCTTCGACATGATGGCTGCGGGAATCTGGATTGCCCGGCGCGGCTTCGTGGCGCTCAACCTCATGATCGGCGATGCCGAGGCCGACAAGTTCGCCGCGGCGGTCGAGGAATTCGTCACGGCGCGCAAGGCGTTGCTCAAGCCGAAATGACCGATTTTCCCCAGCCGGTCTCCGGCACGGTCGTCCCGCGCTTCGGCGATGTCGCGACGTTCATGCGCCTGCCGGTGTTCCGCGATCCCGCCGAGGTCGAGATCGGCATGGTCGGCGTACCGTGGGACGGCGGCACCACCAACCGCCCCGGCGCGCGCCACGGCCCTCGCCAGATGCGCGACCTCTCGACCATGATGCGGCGCGTCCATCACGTAACTGGTGTGGCACCCTACGAACTGGCGAAGTGCGGCGATCTCGGCGATGCCTCGGTCAATCCCGCCAGCCTCGAGGATTTGCTGGTTCGCATCGAAAAGTATTTCGCCAAGGTCCATGCGGCGGGAACGGTGCCGCTGTCGGCCGGCGGCGATCATCTCATCACGCTGCCGATCATGCGGGCGATTGCGAAGGGCGGTGCGCTCGGCATGGTGCATTTCGACGCCTATAGCGACACCTGGGACACCTATTTCGGCGGCTACAAATACACCCACGGCACGCCGTTCCGCCGCGCCGTCGAGGAGGGCCTGCTCGATCCCAAGCGCGTGGTCCAGATCGGCATCCGCGGTTCGCTCTACAAGGCCGACGACAACGACTGGGCGCGCGAGCAGGGCATGCGCGTCATCACCATCGAGGAATATTTCGAGCTGGGCGTCGACAAGGTGATCGCCGAGGCGCGCCGCGTCGTCGGCAGCGGCCCGACCTATGTCAGCTTCGACGTCGATGGCCTCGATCCGGCTTACGCGCCGGGGACGGGAACGCCCGAGATCGGCGGCTACACGCCGCACGAGGCCCAGCGCATACTGCGCGGCTTGCGCGGGCTGAACCTGGTCGGAGGCGACGTCGTCGAAGTCTCGCCGCCCTTCGACATGAGCGGCAACACCGCGCTCGTCGGTGTCACCATGATGTGGGAGATCCTCTGCCTTCTGGCCGAGGCGGTCGCTAAGCGGAAGGGCCGGCTCTAGGCCGCGAGTTCCAGGATTTCTTTCACCTGCGCCGGTCCCGGGATCGGGCGCGGGTTGCGCGGCACCCAGGGCGTGCCCATCGCCTGCGCGGCGATGCGGTCGAAATTCTCCTTGCCGACCTTCACCTCGGACAGGCTGCGCGGCATGCCGAGGCCGCGAATGAAGTCGTCGAGCACGTCGCCGGCGTCCTTGCCGGGATGACCCATGGCTGACGCGATCAGCGCCTGGCGGTCGGCGTTAGCGGATTTATTCCAGCGCATCACCGACGGCAGCATGATGCAGGAGGTATGGCCGTGCGGAATGTCGAAGACGGCACCCAGCACGTAGCCGATGCCGTGGCTCGCACCCATCGGCACGCCGGCGGCCAGGCCGCCCATCGACAGCCACGAGCCGGTCTGGCAATCGAGCCGCGCCTTCATGTCGGTCGGGTCGGCTTTTACACGCGGCAGGCCGCGGGTCAGCAGCGCGAGACCGTGCAGCGCCGAGGCGTTGGTGAATTCCATCGATTCGTTGGAGCACACGCCCTCGACGCAATGATCGACGGCGCGGATGCCGGTGGAGAGGAATAGCCACATCGGCGTGTGGCGCGTGACCTCGGGATCGAGGATCACGGCCTGCGGGATGGTGAGCGGATGGCGGAACATCTCCTTCACCCGGGTCGCCTCGTTGGTGACGCCGGCCAGGCCGGAGAACTCGCCGGCCGAGAGCGTGGTCGGGATCGAGATCTGCCGCACCGTCGGCGGCTTCACGTCGGTGGCGCCCTGGATCCTGTCCATGCCCTCGACGGTGCGGACGTCGTTGGCGAGGCAGAGCTGGACGGCCTTGGCGCCGTCGGTGATCGAGCCGCCGCCCAGCGTCACGATCAGGTCGGCGCGGGCTTCGCGTGCCTGGCTGGCGGCGGCGACGATCGCCGAGCGCGGCGAATGCGCCGGCATCTTGTCGAAAGTGCCGACGCATTTGTTGCCGAGCGCACGGCGAACCTTCTCGACCTCGTCGGTCTCGCGATTGAGCGTGCCGCTCACCATCAGGAACACGCGCTCGGCGCCCAGGTTCTTCACCAGCTCGGCCGCGGCCTGGGCTGCCGGCCGGCCATAGCTCACTTCTTCCATCTTGGTGAAAACGACGCGTCCCGATGTCAGCATTGTGTCCTCCCCGGAGGCGATATTTTGCTATCGTGGCGGCGAAGAGGACAGGAAAACATGACCGGCACAAGGGACGGCGCCATCGGGCGTGCAGAGAAGTATTTCGACGGCGGCGGCTTTCTGGCCGAGCTGCAGCGCCGGGTGGCTATTCCCACGACCAGCCAGGAAGAGGGCTCGATGCCCGCCCTGCAGCAATACGTCTCCGGCGAGATGACCGACTCGCTCACCAAGCTCGGCTACGACTGCGCCGTTTTCCCCAATCCGCGCAGCGAATACGGCCCGTTCCTGATCGCCCGCCGGATAGAAGATGCCGCCAAGCCGACCGTTCTGACGTACGGACATGGCGATGTGATCCGCGGCCAGGAGGACCAGTGGCGGGCAGGGCTGTCGCCGTGGAAGATCGTGGTCGAGGGCGACAAGATGTATGGCCGCGGCACCGCCGACAACAAGGGCCAGCACACCATCAACATCGCAGCCCTTGCCTGCGTGCTTGAGGAGCGCGGCTCGCTCGGTTTCAACTCGACCATCCTGATCGAAACAGGCGAGGAAACCGGCTCGCCCGGCCTCGCCGATTTCTGCAAAGCCAACAAGGCCGCCCTCAAGGCCGATGCGCTGATCGGTTCCGACGGTCCTCGGCTCGACCATCGCCGCCCGACCATCTTCGGTGGCACCCGCGGCACCATGAACTTCAATCTCAAGCTCACGCTGCGCGAGGGCGGCCATCATTCCGGCAACTGGGGCGGCCTTCTGGCCAACCCCGGCATCATCATGGCGCATGCGCTGGCCACCATCACCGACGAGCGCGGCCAGATAAAAGTGCCGGAGTGGCGGCCCAAGACGCTGACCAATTCGGTGCGCGCGGCCCTGGCCGACGCCCATGTCGACGCCGGCGAGGGCGCGCCGGAGATCAACGAGGACTGGGGCGAGAAGTCGCTGACGCCGGTCGAGCGCGTCTTCGGCTGGAATAGCTTCGAGGTCCTGGCCTTCAAGACCGGCAATCCCGACCGCCCGGTCAACGCCATCCCACCCAGCGCCATCGCCTATTGCCAGCTGCGCTTCGTCGTCGGCACCGATCCGCACCAGATCCTGCCGCCGCTCAAGCGCCATCTCGACAAGCACGGTTTTGGCGCCATCGAGATCGAACCGGCGCGCGACGTGATCATGAATGCCACGCGCCTTGACCCGGAAAACCCCTGGGCGAAGTTCGCGGCGGGCTCGATCGAAAAGACCGGCGGCCAGAAGCCCAACATGCTGCCCAATCTCGGCGGCTCGCTGCCCAACGAGGTTTTTACCGACATCCTGGGCATGCCGACCGTGTGGGTGCCGCATTCCTACGCCGCCTGCTCGCAGCATGCGCCCAACGAACACCTACTGGGACCGGTGGCGCGTGACGGGCTGCGGCTGATGACCGGCATCTTCTGGGATCTCGGCGCCGAGGGCCGGCCGCGTTGAACCAATGCTGAGTGCGGAAGAAGCCGCCGAACTGATCGAGGCCATCGCCGCGCGGCAGGACCGCGTGGCCTTCGCCGCGCTCTTCCGGCACTTCGCGCCGTGGGTAAAAGCCTTCTTAATGCGTGGCGGTGCCGATGCGGAGGCCGCGCAGGAAGTGGCCCAGGAAGCCCTGATCCTGGTGTGGCGCAAGGCGGCGAGCTTCGATCGCAACAGGGCCTCGGCGGCGACCTGGATCTTCACCATCGCGCGCAACAAGCGCATCGACCTGATCCGGCGCGGCACCCGGCCGGCGATCGATCCCGAGGACTGGCTGCTCGCCTTCGCCCCGGAGGTCGCCGATGCCGATACATCCGCTGCAGCGGAACAGACGTATGACCGGGTGAAAGAGCTTTTAGGCGACCTTTCGGGCGACCAGCTGGTCGTGATCTGGAAGGCCTTTTTCGAGGACAAGACTTATACGGTCATCGCCCAGGAGCTGGGCCTGCCGCTGGGGACCGTGAAATCCCGTATTCGGCTCGCCCTCGGCCGCTTGCGGGAAGCGTTGGAGAAAGAAGACGAGCCATGAGCCGCCATACGGCCCCTGAGGAACTGCTGCTCGACTACGCCGCCGGTGCCCTGGCCGAAGGGCCGGCGCTGGCCGTGTCGCTGCATGTCGTCCTCGATCCGGCCGCCCGTCGCGCCGTCGACCGGCTGGGCGCACTCGGCGGCGCGCTGCTCGAGGCCGAAGCCGATATAGCGCTGGACGACACGGAATTGGCACGGGCGATGGCGAGCATCGACCGCGTGGCCGTCGAACCTCGTCCGGTTGCAGCGCCTCTCTCTGGAGAGTTCGCATGGGCGCCTCGCCCGCGGCATCGCTACCTGCACGGCGCCGGTGGCTGGCGTCGCAAGTTCGGCGGCTTCGACGAGATGCGGCTCAGCATGGCTGCCGATGCACACCGCGTGTCGCTGCTGCGCCTGGCGCCGGGCCACGGCCTGCCGATGCATCGCCATCGCGGCGAGGAGTTCACCGTCGTTCTGCAAAGCGGCTTCACCGACGAGACCGGCAACTACGGTCCGGGCGATTTCGCCGTCGGTCCCGGCGATGAACACCGGCCGATTGCCGACCCGGGCGAGCCCTGCATCGCCCTGATCGTGCTCGACAATCCGATCATGCTGACGGGGCCGGTCGGGCGCCTGCTGAACCCGCTGGTAAGGCGCGGCTACATCTGATTTGACCGCCAAACCGGTTGCCTTCAGGCTCGACGGCCTGGAGGGCAATCCATGTCGCGCATCCCGTACTACGAAGTCGAAAAGGCCAAGGGCAAGCACGCCGAGTTTTTAGGCAAGCTCGGCACCCACATGAACATCTACCGCATGCTCGCCAACTCGGAATTCGGGATCAAAGGCTTCATCCGCATGGGCAATGCGCTGCTCTACCGCTGCGAGCTCGATCCCGTGCTGCGCGAGCTGGCCATCATCCGCGTCGGCCGCCTCAGCCGCGCCGCCTACGAGGTCTTCCAGCACGAACGCATCGGCCGCGAAGCCGGCGTCAGCGAGGACAAGATCGCCGCCCTGCGCGACGCCACCATCGAGGCGCCGGTGTTTTCCGACAACGAGAAGGCCGTGCTGCGTTTCGCCGATGATGTCGTGCGCAACGTCCGCGCCTCGGACAAGACGCTGAAGCCGGTCGAGGGCTTCCTGAGTCGCGGCGCGCTGGTCGAACTCACGCTCACCATTGGCTACTACATGATGGTCTGCCGTCTGCTCGAAACCACCGGCGTCGACGGCGAGGAAGGCCAGGCCGAGTGGCTGAAGACGGCGAAGCTGTAGGGGCGGGGAAGATGGCGTACCGCGTCCTGATCGCGCAGTTCATGCACGAGACCAACACCTTCTCGAAGCTGCCGACCACGCTCGACGAATACCGCCGCCGCTGGCTGATCGAGGGTGCGGCCATGGTGCCGCGCTTCACGGGGACCAAAAACGAGGTCGGTGGCTATATCGACTCTGTTGCCAAGTACGGTCGGGAACCGGTGTGGGGTGGGGCGGCCAATGCCACGCCGTCAGGCAGGCTCACGAAGGAATGCTGGGAGACGATCCGCGACATGATCGTCGGTGCCGCGAAGAAAGCCGGCAAGCTCGACGGCATCTGTCTTTCGCTGCATGGGGCGGCGGTCACGGCGACCGAGGACGATGCCGAAGGCGCGCTGCTCGAGGCGCTGCGCGGCGTGGTCGGGCCCGACGTGCCGGTCCTGGCGACGCTCGACTTGCACGCTAACGCGACGGCGAAGATGGCCAAGAACGCCAATGCGCTCGTCAGTTACCGCACCTATCCGCATATCGACGGTTACGAGCGCGCGGCGCAGGCCGCAGCACTTGCGCAGGCGGCGATGGAGGGCAAGAAGAAGCCGCGCTGCCTCTTAGTGCAGCCGGCGATGCTGGAAGGCGCCGACCATGGCCGTACGACGCAGCCCGGCCTGATGCGCGACCGTTTGGCCAAGGCCGACACCTACGAAACAGAGCCCGGCATCAACGTCGTCAGCATCCAGGCGGGTTTCACCTGGTCCGACATTCCCTACACCGGTCCGTCGGTGGCGGTGAGCTACGAGCCGGCCGCCGAGGCGCGTGCCAAGACGATTGCTGCGACCCTTCTCGACGAGATCTGGAAGCGCCGCGACGAGAGCTCTTCGGACTATCGCCAGATCGCCGACGGCATTGCCGCCGCCCGCGCAGGCGCCGGCAAGAAGGGCCCGCTGGTCATCGCCGACGGCACCGACAACCCGGGCGGCGGCGGCTACAACGACACCACGCCCGTCTTGCAGGCGCTGATCGACGCCAATGTCCAGAACGTCGCCTACGGCACGATCTACGACCCGGCCGCCGTGCAGCAGGCGATCAAGGCGGGGGTCGGCGCCACCATCGACGTATCGCTGGGCGGCCATACCGACGCCTCGATGGGCGCGCC
>CAMDQJ010000016.1 GCA_945905835.1 Asaia bogorensis | reverse complement strand
GGAAGTGATCGACATCGCCGACATGGATGTCGAGGCGTTCAACGAGTTCGCCACACAGCAGGGCTGGAGCGACGGCATGCCGCTCTACGTCCCGACCGAGGCGAAGGTCGCCAAGTTCGTCGAGACGGTGCGCGGCGACAACCGGCCCTTCGCGGCCGTGCCACCGCGCCAGGTCGTGCCGACGCTGCGGGCGCTGGCGGCCAACGCCGTGATGGCCGGCTGCAAGGCGGAGTACTTCCCCGTCGTGACCGCGGCGCTGCGCGGCGTGCTCGAGCCCGACTACAACCTGCACGGCTCGCTCGCGACCACGCATTCCTGCGCGCCGATGGTCATGGTGAGCGGCCCGATCCGCAAGGAACTCAACATCAACTGCAGTTCGAACTGCTTCGGCCAGGGCTGGCAGGCCAACGCCACGATCGGCCGCGCGCTCGGACTGATGCTACTGAACGTCGCCGGCGCCAAGCCCGGCGAGATGGACCGCTCGACCCAGGGCAATCCCGCCAAATTCACCTTCTGCTTCGGCGAGAACGAGGAAGACAATCCCTGGACGCCCTATCACGTGCAGCGCGGCTTTGCGCCAAGCGACAGCGTGGTCACGGTGATGTCGGGCGAAGGCCCGCACAATCTCAACGACCACGGCTCGACCACGGGCGACGGCCTGCTGACGACCTTCGCCGGCGGCATGGCCAATCCCGGCGCCAACACGATCTACGGCAAGGGCCCGATGTTCGTCGTGATCGGCCCCGAGCATGCCGCGACCTTGAAGCGCGACGGCTTCACCATCGACAGCATCCGCGACGAACTATGGAAGCGCTCGCGCGTCCACATCTCGCGCGTCTCGAAGGAGAACCTCGACACCTACAGCACCACCGGCCACAAGCCGGATGGCGACTGGCTGTCCATCGGCCGCACGCCGCAGGACATCCACATCACCGTGGCCGGCGGTCCGGGCAAGCACTCGGCCTTCATCCCCTCGTTCGGCGGCACCACGGTCGCCTGCACGCGCATCACCTCATGAGCGAGTGGTGCGGCTGGCCGGTGGTCGCCGAGACGGCCGGTTGGGAGGCCGTACAGCAGACCCTTACTGACGCGGAGCTCTCGGACGGCCTGCCCCTGGTGCCGCCGACACAAAAGCGCCTCGACGCCATGATCGCCGGTGTCGCGGCACGCGCCGACTCGCGCGGCGCCATGCCGCCGATGTTCGGTGACATCACGCCGGAAGCCGTTGCCTATCAGTGCGTCATCGCCGGCTGCCGGCCGGCCGAGCTGCCGATCGTGCTGGCGGCCGCGGAAGCGATACTCGAGCCCGACTTCAATCTTTTGGGCATCGCCACGACGACCGGCACCGCCTGTGTGGCGCTCTGCGTCCACGGCCCGATCTCTCGTACGCTCGGCATGAACGCCGGCACTAACTGCCTTGGTCCCGGCAATCGCGCCAATGCCAGCATCGGCAGGGCGCTGCAGCTCACCATCCGCAACATCGGCGGCGCGCGTCCCGAGATCGGCGACATGGCGACCATGGGCCAGCCGGGCAAGTACACATTCTGCTTCGCCGAACGCAATGACGGCCCCTTCCCCACGCTCACCGCCCGACGCGGTCTCGGCGCCGACGCGAGCGCCATCACGGTGATGGGTATTTCCGGCACCGCCGAAGTTCTGCCGGGCGACGGCGAAGGCGCCACGCCCGAGGCCATCCTCTCGCCCATCGTCACGGCGATGAAGGCCGGCATCGTCATGTCGAGCATCCATCGCAAGAACGAGCGCGGCGAGCAGGTCTTTCTCCTGCCACTCGAGATGGCGCAGAAGATCGTCCGCCACGACGGCTGGGACCTTGCGCGCATGCAGCGCTACATGTTCGAAACAGGTGAAGGCGTGGCGAGTGCACCCGACGCCATCCATCCTATCCTGACCGGCGGCGCCGGCTTCAAGATGACCTACCTGCCGATCTGGGGCGGCGCCTCGCAGACGGTGACGCGGGCGATCTGATAGCGGGGGGCGCACCACTCCAGTGGCGCGTCATGCTCTTACGGACCGCAGGCGTCCCGCCCGCTCATGAACGCGCGAAACGCGCGCTGTCCAGAAGAGCTTCGGCCCCAGCGGCTGCGGTAAATCCGCGCTGCTGCGCATCGTGGCCGGGCTGCGGCCCTCGACCAAGGGAACGATCAACGTCAACGGCAAGATCGTCACCCGGCCGACCCCCGATGTCGGCATGGTCTTCCAGGCGCCGATCCTGCTGAAATGGCGCTCGATCCTCGACAACGTGCTGCTGCCGGCCGAGCTGGCGGGCAAGAACGCATCTATGCTCCGGCCGCGCGCGCACCAGTTCCTGGAAATGGCGGGGTTGCACGGCTTCTCCGACAAGCTGCCGCGCGAACTTTCCGGCGGCATGCAGCAGCGCGCCGCCCTCTGCCGCGCCCTGCTGCTCGACCCGCCGCTCTTGCTGATGGACGAGCCGTTCGGCGCGCTCGACGCCATGACGCTCGACGACATGGCGCTCGAGCTGCTGCGCATCTGGGCGAAGTCGGTACCGAGAAATCGGCGCGCAAGACCGTGCTGTTCGTCACCCACTCGATCCCTGAAGCGGTATTCCTGTCGGATCGCGTGGTGGTCATCACGCCCCGACCCGGCCGCATCGCGGCCGACGTAAAAATCGACCTGCCCCGCCCGCGCACCGTCGAGCTGCGCGCTTCGGAGACGTTCGGCCGCCATAACCTTGAAATATTCCGCGCGCTCACGGGGCGTACCAGCGCGGGCACGCAGCTCTAGCGCATTAAAACGCAGCATTTCTCGCCCGCACGTGTTGGCGCAACCGGCGCTTCTTGATAAGACCGCCGGATAGAGTTCCGGGAGGAAGCATGTCCGTCGCCGCCACACCGATCAAAAGTGCCGCCAAAGGCATCCGTGCCGACGCCAAGGCGTTCGACTGGGAAGACCCGTTCTTCCTCGACGACCAGCTGACCGAGGAAGAGCGCGCCATCCGCGACGCCGCGCGTGATTACTGCCAGGAAAAGCTGATGACCCGCGTGCTGGAGGCCAACCGGCACGAGAAGTTCCACCGCGAGATCATGAACGAGATGGGCGCGCTCGGCCTGCTCGGCTCGACGCTGCCCGAGAAGTACGGCTGCGCCGGTGCCAACTACACGACCTACGGCCTGGTCGCCCGCGAGATCGAGCGCGTCGACTCGGGCTACCGCTCGGCGATGAGCGTGCAGTCCTCCCTCGTCATGCACCCGATCTATGCCTACGGCACCGAAGAGCAGCGCATGAAGTACCTGCCCAAACTCGCGACCGGCGAGTGGGTCGGCTGTTTCGGCCTCACCGAGCCCGACCACGGCTCCGATCCCGGCGGCATGAAGACCCGCGCCGTCACCGTACCCGGCGGATTCAAGGTCTCGGGCTCCAAGATGTGGATCACCAACTCACCGATCGCCGACGTGCTGGTGGTGTGGGCCAAGCTCGATGGCGGCGCCATCCGCGGCTTCGTGCTCGAGCGTGGCATGAAGGGGCTCGAGACGCCCAAGATCGAGGGCAAGTTCAGCCTGCGTGCCTCCGTGACGGGCGCCATCATGATGGACGAGGTCATGGTGCCGGTCGAAAACATGCTGCCAAACGCGGCCGGCCTCGGTGGCCCGTTCGGCTGCCTCAACAACGCCCGCTTCGGCATCGCCTGGGGCGCCATGGGCGCGGCCGAATTCTGCCTCAAGCAGGCGCGCAGCTACACGATGGAGCGCAAGCAGTTCGGCCGGCCGCTCGCCGCCAACCAGTTGATCCAGAAGAAACTCGCCGACATGCAGACCGAGATTGCGCTCGGCCTCCAGGCCTGCCTGCGCGTCGGCCGCCTCAAGGACGAAGGCAAGGCGCAGCCCGAGATGATCTCGCTGATCAAGCGCAACAATTGCGGCAAGGCGCTCGACATCGCCCGCCTCGCCCGCGACATGCATGGCGGCAACGGCGTGTCGGACGAATATCACGTCATCCGCCACGTCATGAACCTCGAGGCGGTGAACACCTACGAGGGCACGCACGACGTCCACGCGCTGATCCTCGGCCGCGCGCTGACCGGCATCCAGGCTTTCTCGAGCGGATCCTAGAGGGTGGACTTCCCGCCGGCCGGCGCCATCGCGCTCGTCGTGGCCGGCGCCCTCGCCGCGGGCTTCGTCAACGGGCTGACCGGCACCGGCTACGCGCTGTCCGCCCTCGGCTTTTGGCTGCACGCCATGTCACCGCTCACGGCAGCGCCGCTGGTCGCGATCTGCTCCATCGGCGGTCACGCCCAGTCCCTGCCGGCAATCTGGCGCGGCATGCACTGGCCCCGCCTCTGGCCGTTCCTGATCTGCGGCCTGATCGGCGTGCCGATCGGCACGACGCTGCTGCAGCACGTGCAACCCCAGCCGCTGAAGTTCGGCGTCGGCGTGGCGCTAATCCTTTACTGTAGCTGGAGCTTCCTGGTGCGCCGGCCGCCGGTCGTGAGCTTCGGCGGGCGCATCGCCGACGGCGCGGTGGGTTTCGTGGGCGGCCTGATGGGCGGCATGGCAAGTCTCCCCGGCCCGGCGCCGATCGTCTGGGCGCAACTGCGCGGCTGGAGCAAGGACGAGCAGCGCGGCGTCAACCAACCCTATGGCTTTGCGATGCTCGCCACGGTGCTGGCAGCGGCGATCGTGAGTGGCCTGCTCGACCGCACGTTCCTTGTCTGGGCCATCATTGCGCTGCCGGTGTCCCTGACCGGAACGCGGCTCGGACTAATGCTCTACGGGCGCGTCAACGACCGGCAGTTCCGCAAGATCGTGCTGGGCTTTCTCGGCCTGTCGGGACTGATACTGATTGCGACGTCAGTTCGTTAGCCAGCGCAGGCAATCGGACTTCGCCAGGATTTCGTCGAGCGTTGTATTCTTCGCCGCAGCATATTTGTGGCGGATCTCGGCCAGCGAACGCGCATGGTACTTCTGCGGCACCTGCGTCCATTGCGCACCGTGTAGCGGGATCGAGAATTCCTTTTCGTCCTTTGTCACGGCTTGGGCGTTGGCCGCCGTCCACGGCAGGAACCAGGCTCCGACTTCCTCGGTGAGCAGCGGCATCAAGGTCGGCGCCAGCGAGCCCCAGGTCTCGAATTCGCCTTCGACCTTCGGCTGAAGCATGCGCCGGACCCACGCCACCACTTCAGGCGACGACGCGCGCATGATCGCGCCCGGCGTCGGATCGGTGGCGGCTTCGTAGAGCTGACCCCATAGGCCGAAATCGGCCATGGAGGGCCGCCCGCCCATGACATAGGTGCGGTTTGCCAGATGCGCTTCGAGCAGCCCCAGCGCGCGTTTGAACGACGCCTCGATGAGCGGCCTGGTCTTTTCATTGGAGCCGACGAAGCCAATGCGCGGGACCATGCGCTCGGCCACGGCGGCGCGTGCCTGCGCCACGGCGAGCGTGCCCTGCGCGCCCATCATCTGCAGCGCGATGCGCTCGGCCGTCGACCAGACATCCGGCTGATAGGCCCAGCGATAGTGGAACATCCATTTGTTGCCCCACTCATCGCCATATTCCTCGAGCAGGGCGGAGAGGAACGCGAGCGTGCCGTCCTTCGGCATCAGCGACGGCTCGGGATTGGCTTTCTCGAAGCGCTCGATGATCGGCGTGGAATCCTGCACGCCCTCCCCTTCCGGCGTCACGACCAGCGGCACCAGCGGCAGCTTGGCATATTTCTGGAACTCGGCCTGATTGGCCGGAGTACGCAGCAGCCATTCATGCGGGAGGTCCTTGAAGCGGAAATAGCTGCGCACCTTCACCGAATAAGGCGAGAGTTCCGAGCCGAAGATGCGATGCACGTCAGATCCAGCGCTTGCGCCGCAGCCAGAACAGGAGGCCGCCGACCACCACGACAACGAGGGCCCAGAACCAGATGTAGCCGTGCGCCCAGCCAAGTTCGGGCATGTTGCCGACATCGCGGTCGAAGTTCATGCCATAGATGCCGGTCAGGAAGCTGAGCGGCATGAAGAACACCGTGAAGAGGGCCATCGACTTCATGACCTCGGCCATGCGGTTGGACGAGTGCATGAGATAAACTTCCATCAGGCCGTTGGTCATTTCGCGGTAGCTCTCGACCAGGTCGAGCACCGCCACGGCATGGTCGAAGCAGTCGCGCAGATAGGTGCGCGTCTCCGGCATGATGAACGGCACTTCCGGGCGCATGATCGCCAGCACGGTCTCGCGCTCGGCCCATTCGATACGATGGAAGGCGACCAGCGCCCGTCGCGCAAGATGGATGTGGTTCAGCGTGTTCTGGGTGGGGTGTCCGAGCGCCTCTTCCTCCAGTACTTCGAGATGGGCACTCAAAGTCTCGATCAGCGGGAACTTGCGGTCGACGACCAGATCGATCAGCGCGTAGACGAGGTAGTCGATGCCGAAGGTGCGTAGCCGCGAGCCCGGCATGCGCAGGCGTTCGCGCACCGGCTTGAAGATGTCCTTCTTGTGCTCATGGAAGGAGATCACGTAGTTCTCACCGAAGAAGATGCTGACCTGCCGGCCGAGAAGCTGGCCTTCCTCGTAGTCGGGATCGTTGAGCACCACGAAGCCCTGGCCGTCGTAGATGTCGAGCTTGCTCTTCTGGTGGGAGTGAAAGACGTCTTCGAGCGCCAGCGGATGCAGGTTGAAGGCCATGCCGAGGTCGCGCAGCATTTCCGAACTCGGCCGGCCGGCTACATCGATCCAGGTGCGGGCGGGCGTGCCGAGATGGAAACGACACTCGTCAACCGTCACCTCGCTGAGGATCTCGACCTCGTCCTGCGTGTATTCGACCAGGGTGAAGTCGAGCGCCTCGTCGGGTACCGGCGTACGGCCGGCCAGCGTACCGGGCGCCGTGCCGGGCTTGGTATGGCGATGGAAGATGCTGTCCATTTTACCTTTAGATTTCCCGCCTAGATTTCCTGCATGCGCTGCACGTCGGGCTTGCCGGAGAGATAGTCGCCGAGCTTGCGGCCCAGCTCCTTGAAATGCGGCGCCGCGCGATGGGCCGCCAGCGCCGCATCGTCGTCGTAACGTTCCAGCATAACGTAGACATTAACGTCGTCGGTCTTGTGCAGGGCATAGAGCTTGTTGCCCGGCTCGTCGGTCTGCACCTTGGCCTGCAGCGCCCTCATGGTCGCCTCGAAATCGGCATTGGTGTCGGGCTTGATGGTGAGCTTGGCGATGATGCCGATCATGTTTCCCCCTATTTCTTCTTGGTGTCGAGGACGCGGCCACCATAGAAGCGGTTGTGCGTCGGGCTGATGATGATCTCGTTGACACAGGCGCGAGCCGGCATCGAGGCAACAAAGGCGATAGTGCGGCCCAAATCCTCCTCCTGCAGCATGCGGTCCTGCTCCTCCTTGGGCGGCACGACGGGACGCTTCAGCAGGATGGGCGTCGCCACCTCACCCGGGCAGATGACACAGGCGCGCAGGCCGTTGCCGCCCTCCTCGGCGTTGATGCTCTCCGTCATCGCCGCCGCGCCGAACTTCGAAGCCGTGTAGCTGGGTCCGGCAGCCGGCAGCACGACCTTGCCGAACCAGCTCGAGATGTTGATGACCAGCCCGTCGCGGCGCTTCCTCATCCCCGGCAGGACCGCGAGGCAGCAATAGAACATGCCGTCGAGATTGGTGCGGACCACGTCCTCCCAGGCCTCGACCGTGAGTGCCTCCCAGGAGCGGTTGGGGACGTTGGTGCCAGCACTGTTGACCAGGATGTCGATGCGGCCGTGCTTCTTCTCGATTGCCGCCGCAGTGCGGGCCACCGCCTTCTTGTTGGCCACGTCGAGCTTGCGCAGCTCGACCTTGCCGCCGGCCTTCTTGACCAGATCGACCGTCACCTTGAGCGTCGCCTCGGAGCGACCCGACACAATCACCGTCGCGCCATCGGCTGCGAGCGCCAGCGCGCCGGCGCGGCCGATGCCGGTGCCGCCCCCCGTCACCCAGGCGATTTTACCCTTCAGGCTCATTGCGGCCTCTTCTTGATGAGGTACTTGTGCTCGCCGTCGCACACCAGCTCACCCTTCTGGTTATGGATAGTGAGCTTCAGCACAGCGACGCCCGTCGTGCGGCCGGGCTTCAGTTCGCTCACCTCGAGCATCGGATAGAGCGTGTCGCCGACATAGACCGGCTTCAGGAACCGCGACGACTGCTCGAGAAAGCCGATCAGCGATTCGCCGATGACATGCGGAAAGATGCCGCCGCCAGCCGCGCCCTGGATCGCCACCTGTAGCCCGTGCGCCAGCATGTCCCGGTGACCCTGCGCCTTGCAGTACTCGCGGTCATAGTGGATCGGGTGATTGTCGCCGCTGGCGAGCTGGAAGGCGGCGAACAACGCCTCGGTCTGGGTGCGCGAGTTGATGTAGAATTTTTGGCCGACCTTCAGGTCTTCGAACCAGTGCGCTGGCCCGAAGCGGTGCTCCGCCGGATTGAATTTCACCGCTTCCACCACGTTCGCTCCCTATTTGGCAGGAGCTTAACGCGCGGCCAGCAAATCACCCAAGCAGTTTAGCGACGGTTCGAGGAAATCGGGCCGCGCATCGTCGCGGGGCGGAAGGCCTGTGCGATTGTGCCAATAGACCGGCATGCCGACAGCCTTGGCGCCCGGCACGTCCGACGCCGAACCCGCCACGAACAGCGTGCGTTCGGGCGCCGTGCCCAACGCGGCCAGAACGGCGCGATAGACCTCGGGCCGCGGCTTGTAGAAGCCGATGCTCTCGGCCGTCTCGACGATCTCAAACGGCACGCCAACCCGGTCCGCTGCCCGGCGGCCGAGGCGAATCGAGCAATTGGTCGCCACGGCGAGCGGCAATGCGGCCTTGACCAGTACGCCGTGCGCCTCCGGCCAGGGCTGCAGCTCGTCCCAACGGCGTTCCAGATCGGCGCCAAGCGACTCCGGCAGGCCGACATCGCGTGCTGCCTCACGCACCAGCGTTTCATAAGGTCTGTAAGCGCCGTAGCCGTAGGTGATTTCAAGGTAGCGTCGGCGCCACTTCAGGCCGTCCCCGGGTGAACCGGCAACGTCGTTCCACAGTGTCCAGGAATCGATGAGTGCCGTCAGCAGGTCGAAAACGACGGCGTCGTATTTCACGCAGTTGGAGCCTTGCGGCCCATGCCGTCGAACAGGTCGAGCATGCGCTCGCGCCAGGCATGGACTGGATCGTCTGCCTCGAGCAGGGCGAGCGGGCTGATGGTGTGCGGCCACATGAAACTGCCGGCAAGGATGTAGTCGGGGTAGGCCGGCGCATCGCCCGACAGGAATTTCTCCTCACGCAGTGTTCGGCGTGCGGGCTCCAGGGCGGCACGCAAGGTGGCCACCCCCTTCTCGCGTGCCTTGGCCTGGAACGACGCGAAATCGGTCGTACCGAGCCGCTGGCCGCGCGATTCGACGATGTAGGCCTTGTCCTGCGGACGGACGCGATCGACGAGGTCGCTGACCACGATCGGAAACAGCGCGGCGTTGATCACCGTGTCCGTCCAGCCGTTCATGAAGCGCGCGTAAGAACGCGCCATCTCGCTCTTGAACAACGGCTTGTCGGAATAGGTTTCATCGAGATGGACGGCAATCGCCCAGCTGTCCTTCACCGCCTTGTCGCCGTCCTTGATCACCGGCACGGTCTTGGAGTCGGCGAAGGCGATCTTGTCCTTCTCGGTAAAGCCCATCGGCACGTTGGTGTATGGGAGGCCCTTGTGGGCCAGCGCGAACTTGGCGCGCCAGCAAAAGGGACTCGGGCGGCGGTCGTCCTGGAAGACGAGGTCGTAGAGGGTGATCATCGCAGCCTCACTTGCCATCCAGCATCTTGATGATGCCGGAGAAATCCTTGGCCGTGTTGCCGCTGTTGGCGAACAGGGTGAAGAGCTGCGCAGCCTCGGCTCCCAGCGGCGTGCTGGCGCCGACGCTTGCGGCCGCCTGCTGGGCCAGCAGCAGGTCCTTCAGCATCATCGCCACGGTAAAGCCCGGCTCGTAGTCGCGGTTGGCGGGCGAGGTCGGCACGGGACCCGGCACCGGGCAATAATTGACCAGCGACCAGCACGAGCCCGACGCCGTCGACACCACGTCGAACAGCTTCTGCGCATCGAGCCCCAGCCGCTTGCCCAACATGAATCCTTCGCTGACGGCGATCATGGAGATGCCAAGGATCATGTTATTGCAAATCTTGGCGGCCTGGCCGTTGCCGGCGTCGCCGGCGTGGATGATGTTCTTGCCCATCTGCTGGAGGAAGGGTTTCGCTTTTGCAAAGCCCGCGTCGCTGCCTCCGACCATGAATGTGAGCGTACCGGCCGTGGCGCCGCCGACGCCGCCTGAAACGGGGGCATCGACCATGATGAAGCCCGCCGTGTCGGCTAGTGCGGCGACATGGCGTGCGCTCTCGACATCGATGGTCGAGCAGTCGATTAGCAAGGCGCCCTTGGCGACATTGGTCAGCACGTCCTTTTCGTAGACCTCGCGCACGTGCTTGCCGGCCGGCAGCATGGTGATCACGACCTCGGCGTCCTTCACGGCGTCGGCCGCCGATGCTGCCTTGCGCGCGCCCTTCTCGACCGCCGCGCTGACCGCCGGTCCCGACAGGTCGAAAGCCGCCACCTGATGCTGCGCTTTCACGAGATTGGCGGCCATCGGACCGCCCATGTTGCCAAGACCGATGAAGGCTACTTTCGCCATGGCGCTGCTCCCTATTCGAATTTGAGGTCGTTGGCGACGGGCCTGAAGTGCTCTTCGACCATCGCCTTGGTCACGCCCTCGATGGTCGGCGGATTCCACTTGGGCTTCTGGTCCTTGTCGATCAGCAGCGCCCGTACCCCCTCGAAGAAATCGTGGCCCGTCTGCATGCAGCGCTGCGACATGCGGTATTCGATGGTCATTGTGTCCTCGAACGAGCGCACGGCGCACTGCTTGAGCTGTTCCAGCGTGATCGCCATCGACAGCGGCGACAGCTTCATGAGGGTCGCGAGTTGCTTGGCCGCCCATTCGCCGCCCTGCGCCCTGAGCTTGGCGACTATTTGCGAAACCGAATCGGCGGAGAAGCAGCGATCGATCTCCAGCATCATCGCCGGCAGGGTCGCCGTCCCGGGATCGGCGGAAAAGCGCGCGATCACCGCGTCGACCTTCTTGTTTGCCTCGGGGCCCGCGAGGTCGGCCTCGGCCAACGCCGCCTGCAACTCGCCGATCCTGGCGCTCGGAACATGGGCCTGCACGATACCGGCCCACAGCGCATCGGCTGCCTTCAGCCGGTGGCTGGTCAGCGCCAGGAAGGTGCCCAACGCTCCTGGCAGACGCGACAGGAAATAGCTGCCGCCAACGTCGGGAAAGAGGCCGATGGTGGTTTCCGGCATGGCGAACAGGAATTTCTCGCTCGCCACGGAGTGCGAGCCGTGCACCGAGAAGCCGACGCCGCCGCCCATGTCGATGCCGTCGATCAGCGAGATCCACGGCTTGGCGTAACGGTAGATCCGCCGGTTGACGATGTATTCCTCATAAAAGAAGTCGCGGCGCAGCGTACCCTTCGGATCGTCGCGCATCTCGCGATAGAGGCCCGTCACATCGCCGCCGGCGCAGAACGCACGGTCGCCGGCGCCGCGCAGGACGACGGCCTTGACGGCCGGATCCTTCTCCCACTGCGGGATCACCCGCTCCATCTCACGGATCATGCCGAGCGAGATCGAGTTCAGCGCCTTGGGGCGGTTGAGCGTGGCGACCCCCAGGCCGTTCTGGATTTCGAAGAGAATTTCAGCTTCGGACATCGACGAATTACCCTACCAGCAGCCGCCTTGAAATGATGACGCGCATGATCTCGTTGGTGCCTTCGAGGATCTGGTGCACGCGCAGGTCGCGGAGATAGCGCTCAATGGGGAAATCCTTCAAATAGCCGTAACCGCCATGCAGTTGCAGTGCCTCGTTGACGATGCGGAAGCCCGCGTCGGTCGAGAAGCGCTTGGCCATCGCCGCGGCTTGCGTCGCCTCCGGCGATTTGGCATCGAGCAGCGAGGCCGCGCGCCAGATCAGCAGGCGCGACGCGTCGAGGTCGGTCGCCATGTCGGCCAGCTTGAACTGCGTCGCCTGGAAGTCGGCCAGCCGCTTGCCGAACTGCTTGCGTTCCACGACATAGCGTGACGCCGTTTCGAGGCAGGCGCGCGCGCCGCCCACCGAGCAGGCGCCGATGTTGATGCGTCCGCCGTCGAGACCCATCATCGCGATCTTGAAGCCGTGGCCCTCGGGCCCGAGGCGGTTAGCCACCGGCACCTTGCAGTTCTCGAAGATCACCGAGGCGGTCGGCTGGCTGTTCCAACCGAGCTTGTTCTCCTGCTTGCCGAATGAAAGACCCGGCGTGCCGTTCTCGACGACCAGCGTCGACACGCCGCCAGCGCCCGGCCCGCCGGTCCGCAGCATCACGACGTAGACGTCGCTGCGGCCGCCGCCCGAGATGAAGGCCTTTGTGCCGTTCAGGATGTAGTGATCGCCGTGCAGCTCGGCCCGCGTGGCAAGTGCGGCGGCATCGGAACCGGCGCCGGGTTCGGTAAGACAGTAGCTGGCAAAATGCTCCATCGAGCAGAGCTTGGGCAGGAAGCGCCTGCGCTGCTCGGCATCGGCGAAGCCGTCGATCATCCAGGCAGCCATATTGTGGATGGAGATGTAGGCCGCCGTGCTTGGGCACGCGGCCGCCAGCTCTTCCATGATCAGTGCCGCATCGAAGCGCGAAAGCCCACTGCCGCCGACGTCCTCGCCGATATAGATGCCGCCGAAGCCGAGCGCCGCCGCGGCCCGCAGTACGTCGACCGGGAAGATCTTCTCGGCGTCCCAACGAGCGGCATGCGGCAGCATCTGCTCGGTCGCGAACTGGCGCGCCGTGTCGCGAAACGCCTGCTGGTCTTCAGTGAGGGTGAAATCCATGTGCGGCGGATCATATCGGGGGGCTTAGTCCAGTCAAACAAGCCGCATTGCGAGCCCGCGCCGTTCGCGGCATAAGGCCATCATGTCCCGTCGCTTCTCCACGCTTGGCCAATTCCCGACCACGCGGCTGCGCCGCAACCGCCGCGAGGATTGGTCGCGCCGCCTCGTCGCCGAGACCAAATTGACGGTCGACGACCTGATCTGGCCGATCTTTGTCGAGGAAGGCAAGAACACACGCTCGGCCGTCGAGTCGATGCCGGGCGTCGACCGGCTCTCGGTCGACCTGCTGGTCGAAGCTGTGAAAGAGGCGCGCGATCTCGGCATTCCAGCGGTGGCGCTGTTCCCCGAGACCGATCCGAAATCCAAGACGCCGGATGGCCGCGAGGCCTACAACCCCGGCAACCTCGTCTGCCGTGCCATCACGGCGGTGAAGAAGGCCGTGCCCGACATCGGCGTGGTCTGCGACGTGGCGCTCGACCCCTTCAACAGCGACGGCCATGACGGCATCGTGCGCGACGGCTACGTGCAGAACGACGAAACGCTCGATGCCCTGATCAAGCAGGCGATCGTGCAGACCGAAGCCGGTGCCGACATCCAGGCGCCGTCCGACATGATGGACGGTCGCATCGGCGCCATCCGCAAGGCGCTCGACGGCAAGGGTTTCATCCACGCCCAGATCATGTCCTACGCCGCCAAGTACGCCTCGGCCTTCTACAACCCGTTCCGCGACGCCATCGGCAGCTCGGGTGCGCTCAAGGGCGACAAGAAAACCTACCAGATGGACTACGCCAATTCCGACGAGGCCCTGCGCGAGGTAGGCTTCGACATCGAGGAAGGCGCCGACATGGTGATGGTCAAGCCCGGCCTGCCCTATCTCGACATCGTGCGGCGCGTGAAGGATGCCTTCGGCGTGCCGACCTACGCTTACCAAGTGAGCGGCGAGTACGCGATGCTCAAGGGCGCCGCCGACCGCGGCTGGCTGGTGTGGGACAAAGTGCTGATCGAGACCCTGACCAGCTTCAAGCGCGCCGGCTGCGATGGCATCCTGACCTACGGCGCGGTCGACGCCGCGCGGCTGCTTAGGGCCAAATGATCGAGCGGCCGCTCGTCGAAAGGCCATCGGCAAGGCTGATCCTGCTCGATCCCGAGGACCGGCTGTTCCTGTTCAAGGTCCACGAGCCCGACGTCTACGATCCGCTCAACCGCCATTCCGATCCGGTATGGATCATGGTCGGCGGCATGGTCGACCCCGGCGAGAGCTTCGAGCAGGCCGCCATCCGCGAGGCGCACGAGGAAACCGGCCTCGTCATCGACAGCGTGCAATGGATATGGACGCGCGCCCGCAAGATGCAGTGGCGCAGCCGCGAAGTCCTGCACAAGGAGCGCTTCGTGCTCGGCCGCACCGTGTCGACCGAGATCGACACGTCCGGCCTCGACGAAAAGGAAAAGAGCTGGACCAAGGGCCATCGCTGGTGGCGCCTCGACGAGATCGCGGGTTCCAAAGAACGCTTCGAACCACACGACCTAGCCCGACGACTCGCCACGCTGTTGCGCGACGGGCCGCCAAGTCAGCCGATCACGATCGGCTGACGACCTTCTCGAAGAAGCGCCCGATCGCCAGATCGCTCCACGGCTGCTTGCCCTCGCCATGGAAGCCGACATGGCCGCCCATCGTCGGCAGCAGCGGCAGCAGCGCGGGGTTCGTCGTCCAGTCGAACTCGCGATAGAATTCCGCCGGCACCCATGGATCGTCGCCGGCCGCCAGCATCAGCGTCGGCACGCGGATCTCCGGGAGATAACCCATCGGCGAGCAGATGCTGTAATAGTCCTCGATGCCGTCGAAGCCATGGCGCGCCGCGATGAAGCGCTCGTCATAGTCCCACAAGGTGTTCGCGCGCTGGACGGTGTCGCGTTCGTCCTGGGTCAGCGCCGCTCCTTCGCCTGTCGCCTCGCGCTTGAGGTCAGCCGGCAGATAGGCGTGATAGAGCGTGTTGCGCGGCTTCATCATGTGCCGGCAATTGCGCATCAAGTCGATCGGCGCACACACCGTGGCCGCAGCCCTCAGACACGAGAACCGACCATCCTGCCGAGGAACTTGAGCAGCATCGCGCCACCCAGCGAGAAGCGCACTGCGGCGATGCCGTTTGCCGTAAGTTTCTCTGGCAGGAGCGCCAGTGCACGGCGGAAATCTCCGGTACGGCCGACGAAATAATGCTCGCGGCAGAACGCCCGCGACGGGCCGGCGCCGCGCAGATTGAGACGCAGGACGTGATAACCGTGGTCGAGGAGATAGCGCGCCGCATTCAGCATGTAGAAGCTGGTTTCGGAGCCGTGAGGCCGTGGATCAGAACGGCCAGCGGGCGACCTTCTACCGGGTTTTGCGGCGTGTCGATCATTCCCAAGAGCGAATCGCCACTGCGATCGTCCATCGGAAAGAAGACTCGCTCGCTGGTGTGGGGGCGAAGCTCGCCGGCGGGGGCATTCAGCAGAACTGCTAGGGTTTGCAAATCCGCGCCCCACCAGGGAAAGCGTGGCTTGAACGGCGGCAGATCGAGGGACTCAATCGACGGAGGCACGACGCAACTCGCTTCATTCCGGTTTTGAGTTAAACGCGCGGCGTGCCGTCGAGTTCCGTCGATTTAGGGCAATCCCAAGGCAACCCTTATGAATTGGCCGATCGCGATATCGCTCCAGGGCCGGTCGCCAGCTGTGCCATGAAACCCGACATGGCCGCCGGCTTGCGGAAGCAGCGGCAGGAACGCCGGATTTCCCGCCCAGTCGACATCGCGATAGGCGGAGATCGGAATCCAAGGATCGTCGGCTGCGGCGATCATCAGCGTGGGAATGCGGATGCCCGGTATGAAGAGTGTCGGCCGGCAGCGTTCATAGTAGTCCTCGGCGCCAGCGAAGCCATGACGCGGCGCGATGAACACCTCGTCGTAATCCCATATCGTGCGCGAGCCGAGGATCGCGGCCCGCTCCGCCGGCGAGACCGCAGCGCCCTCGCCCGTCGCCTCGCGTTTCATCTGCGTCAGGATGTGACCATGGTAGATGCGGTTGCGCGGTTTCAGCATGTGCCGGCTGGTGAGCGAGAGATCGATCGGGGAGCTCACCGTGGCCGCGGCGACCAGCGGCGTCGCCGTCCCTTCTTCGCCGAGATATTTCAGCAGCATGGCGCCGCCCAGAGAATAGCCGACCGCCACGATGCCGTGACGGGTCAGGTCAGCCGGCAGCAGCGGTAGCAGGTTGCGAAAATCCCGGCTTCGGCCGGCATAATATTGGTCGCCGCACAGCGCCCGCGAGGGACCTGCGCCGCGCAGGTTGAGCCGCAGCACGCAGTGTCCCGTTTCAAGGAAATGGCGGGCGGAGAGCCGCATGTAGATGCTGTCCTCTCCGCCGGTCAGCCCATGGATCAGGATGATCAGCGGCCGATTGCTTTTGGGCGCGGCAGGACGATCGAGCATGGCGAGCAACGTGTCGCCCGTGCCATCGGCCAGCGGAAAACGCAGCCGCTCGCTCTGATGCGGTGCGAGATCGAGCACCGGCCGCCGCAGGCGATTGGCGATCGTCTGGAGGTCCGGTCCCCACCAGGGAAAGCGCTGATGGAAGGCCGGCAAGTCGAGAGACGCGATGGACGGCGGCACGGCGAGACCTTATTCACGGCGGCAAGACAATGACAACGCCCCCTCTTTCAGCAGCGCTTGGCACTTTCTACGCCGTGGCGGCCGCGACGGTCTTCAGCACCGCCGGCTTCATCGTGCGGTATATCCACCTGCCGGCTTGGGACGTCTCTTTCTGGCGCTCGGCCCTCTTGGTGCTGACGTTGCTTCCCGTTGTGATCTGGCAGCGCCGCCGCATCCTGGCCGACGCGCGCTACGCCGGCACCGCCCTGCTGCTGAGCGCGGCCGCCCTTGCCGGCAGTTTCGTCGCCTTCATTCTCGCCCTCGGCCTCGCCCCGGTCGCCAACGTGCTGATCATGTTCGGCGCCACGCCCTTCATCACGGCGCTGGGTGCACGCCTGTTCCTCGGCGAGCCGCTGCACCGCCACACGCTCCTCGCCATGGCTGCGGCCACGGTCGGCCTGGCGCTCAGCGTCGCAGGCTCCCTGCAGGCTGGCGCCATCGCCGGCATGGCGCTGGCCGGCGTGGTCGTGCTCTGCATGAGCAGCAACTACGTAATCGTCCGCCATCGCCGCGATGTCGACATGGTGCCGGCAATTGCACTCGCTGGCGTGATCTCGGGACTGGTGGCCCTGCCCTTCTCCGACCCCTCTCAAGTGACCTGGGAGGAACTGCCCTGGATCTTTGCCCTCAGCCCAGGCCAGCTCTGCGTTGGCCTTCTGCTCTACATGGCGAGCCTCAAGTGCATCCCGGCCGGCCGCGCCGCCCTGCTGGGGCTCCTGGAACTGGTGCTCGGCCCTATCTGGGTCTGGGCGATTTTCAACGAAAAACCCGACAATCTCACCCTGATCGGCGGTGCCATCGTGATCGTGGCGGCTGCGGCGAATGTCTGGCTGGATTCGCGCACGTCCCCTCGCTAAACAAACAGTCATGACAAAACCAGCTTCCGCCGGCCCACTTTCAGGCATCACCGTCGTCGACCTCTCGCGTATCCTCGCGGGTCCCTACTGCACCTTGCTGATGGCGGAGATGGGCGCCCGGGTGATCAAGGTCGAGCCGCCCAAGGGCGGCGACGACGCCCGAGCCTACGGCCCCTTCGTCAACGGCCGCTCGACCTATTTCGCCTCGGTCAACCGCGGCAAGGAGTCGATCGCCCTCGACCTCAAGGCCGATGCCGATAGGAAGATCTTCGAGAAGCTTTTGGCCAAGGCTGACGTGCTGGTCGAAAACTTCCGGCCGGGCACGATGGAAAAGCTCGGCTTCGGCTGGGAGCAGCTCCACTCGAAATTTCCCAAGCTGATCTATGCCGCCGCCTCGGGCTTTGGCCATAGCGGCCCCAACTCCAAGGATCCCGCCTACGACATGGTGGTCCAGGGCATGGGCGGCGTCATGAGCGTCACCGGCTACCCCGACCAGCCGCCGGCGCGCGTCGGCATGTCGATCGGCGACCTTGGCGCCGGCCTCTACACAGCGGTCGCGGTCAATGCCGCCCTCGTCCATCGCCTCAAGACCGGCGAAGCCACCAAGGTCGACATCGCGATGTTCGACTGTCAGCTGGCGCTGCTCGAGAACGCGGTCATGCGCTACACCGTCGAGGGCGAGATTCCCGGGCCGCTGGGCGCGCGCCACCCGACGATCACGCCGTTCCAGGCCTTCCGCACTGCCGACGGCGCCATCATCATCGCCGCCGGCAACGATTCGCTGTTCGTGAAGATGTGCGAGGCCTTTGGCCGAACCGACATGGCGCAGAACCCCGAGCACAAGACCAATGCGCTGAGGCTCAAGCACCAGGCGCGCCTGCAGGACGACATAGAAGGCATCCTGAAAGCCAAGACCACGGCGCAGTGGATCGAGGTCCTCGGCAAGGCCGGCATCCCCTGCGGCCCGATCAACAACATCGCCCAGGCCATGGCCCATCCGCAGGTCGAGGCCCGCAACATGATCGTGTCGGTGCCCGACGGTAGCGGCGGCACGCTGAAGCTCGCCGGCAATCCGATCAAGATGTCGGCTTTCGCCGATCCGACGACGCGCAAGCCCGCGCCCGACCTCGACGGCGACCGCGCCGACATTCTCACGTATCTCGGCGGTTGATTCGTGCGGGCGCTCGTCCGCCTCGGCCTGGCTTTCCTCAACCTGGCCGCCGGTGTCGTACTGGCGCTGCTGGTGTTCGCGACCGGCGCCTATTTCGAGGTGCGCGGCGCACTGCCCGCCTACGGCGGCAGGCTCGAGGCCGCGGCCCTGAAGGCGCCGGTCGAGATCCTGCGCGACAAGAACGCGGTGCCGCACATCCTGGCCGGATCTATCGAAGACGCTTCCTTCGGGCTAGGCTTCGTCCACGCCCAGGATCGCTTCTGGCAGATGGAATTGCTGCGCCGCGCCGGCCAGGGGCGGTTGAGTGAAGTCCTGCCGGCGCGCGTGATCGGCGTCGGCCTGATCGACAGCGACCGTACGATGCGCGGGCTTGGCCTCTACCGCCGCGCCTCGGACAGCGTCGCTGCCCTGTCACCCGCCGCGCGTGGCATCCTCGAAGCCTATGCTGCCGGTGTGAACGCCTACCTTGCCGATCAGAACCGGCAATTCGGCGCCGAGCTCACCCTGCTCAAGCTGCTGTCGGGCGGCCGCTACCGGCCTGAGCCGTGGCGGCCGGCCGATTCGCTGATCTGGGCCAAGATGCTGGCGCTTGGGCTCGACGGCAACTGGCGCACTGAACTGCTGCGGCTGCGGCTTTCCCGCCGGGTCAACGGCGAGGCCGTGCGGCTGCTCATGGAGCCCGGCGGCGAGAGTCGCGATTCGACGCTGTCGCTGGTGTCGGAAGCGCTCAACACCATGCCGATCGACGAGATCTACCGTATCACCGACAACTTCATGACCCGCAAGCGCGAGGCGTCCAACGAATGGGTGCTGGGGGGCGCGCACACCGTGTCGGGCAAACCGCTGCTCGCCAACGATCCGCATCTGGCGCTCGGCTTCCCTGGCACCTGGTACCTGGCCCGGTTGGTCGGGCCTGGCTTCGACATTCGTGGCGCCACCTCGCCCGGCTCGCCTGCGGTCGTGCTCGGCCACAACGGCACGGTGGGCTGGGGCTTCACCACCACCAACCTCGACAGTCAGGACCTCTTCGTCGAACGGGTCGATCCGACCGACCCCAACCGTTACATCACGCCGGATGGCGCACGACCGTTCACCGTGCGCGACGAGACCATCAACGTCCTGTGGGGCGAGCCGGTTCAGCTGCGCGTGCGCGAAACCCGCCACGGACCGGTGGTCAACGATTTCGCCCGCCGAAGCGACGATCTCGCGCCGCAGGGTCACGTGCTTGCGCTGCAGGCCACCGCCCTCGAAGGCGCCGACACGTCGGGCGAGGGCTTCCTGCGGCTGGGGCTTGCCCAGAACTGGGACGACTTCCTTTCCGCCGCGCGGCGCATCCAGACGCCGATGCAGAACATCGTCTACGCCGATACCGCTGGCAATATCGGGCTGATCGCCCCGGCGCGCGTTCCGATCCGGCGCAAGGGAGACGGCTCGGTGCCAGTGCCGGGCTGGACGCCAGAATATGACTGGGCGGGCTTCGTGCCATTCGACGACCTGCCGCGCGTCTACAATCCGGCGAGCGGCATCATCGCCAACGCCAACGCCCGCCTCGTTCCCGACGACTACCGTCACTTCATCACCCACGACTGGGCCGAGCCCTATCGGCAGCGCCGTGCCAACCAGCTCCTGCGCGAGGTCGAGCGCCATCCCGTCTATGGCATGATCGCCATCCAGGCCGACAATCTGGCGCCGGACGCCGCTGACCTGCTGCCGCTCCTGCTGCGCACCCCGCCGCGCAATGCGCGCGTCGGCCGCGTGCTGGAGCTGATGGGCCGCTGGAACCGTTTCATGCTGGCCAACCGGCCGGAGGCGCTGATCTACAATGCCTGGCTCGCGGAGCTCCATCGCGGCATCTTCGCCGACGAGCTGGGCGACGAGCTTTTCTCCGACATGGCGACGCCCAACGTCTCGGTGATCCTGCGCGTATTGCGCGAGCATCCCGCCTGGTGCGACAACCTCTCAACGAAGCCGGTCGAGAGCTGCGACGACACGATCGCCGCCGCACTCGACCGGGCGCTCGACTGGATCGCCCGCCGTCACGGACCGGACATCGACAAGTGGCAATGGGGGCGCGAGCACCTCGCCGCCCACCGCCATCCATTGTTTGATTCAGTGCCGATCCTGCGCCAGCTCGCCTCGGTGCGCTTCCCGAGCGACGGCGGCATGCACACCCTCAATCGGGCGCAGCCTTTGTATCGTGGCGAACGAGCGCCCTTCGAGGCCGTCCATGGCCCCGGATACCGCGGTGTCTATGATTTCAGCAATCTCGATAACAGCCGGTTCGCCATGCCGCTCGGTCAGTCTGGCAACATCCTTTCGCCATGGGCACGAAACTTCGTCGAGCGCTGGCAGAGCCTGACCTACATCGAGATCGCCGGCACGCGCGCTGAAGCGGCACGCACGGCGATCGGCTCAATCACGCTATCGCCGGTCAGCCGTTAGCCGGAGCAACTCCGTTGAGCGCCGCGCGAATCGCGCGCGCCAGCTCGGCCTTGCGGTAGGGCTTGCGCAGCATGTCGACCCCCAGAGTCTTTTCGTCCGGGCCGCCCGCGAGGTCGCCTGAAAAACCGGAGGTCAGCAGGATCTTCTTGTCCGGCCAGCGCTTGAGCACTGTTTCGGCCAGTTCGTAGCCGTCGATGTGGCCGGGCATCACCATGTCGGTGAAAATCAGGTCGAACTCGGAGTTCCCGCTTTCGAGCAGGGCCAGAGCGGCATCGCCACTTTCAGCCTCGGTCACGCCGCAACCCAGCGACGTGAGCTGGTCGACCGCGGTGGCGCGCACATGTTCGTTGTCCTCGACGAGCAGAATCCGCTCACTGCCCCGCGGCAGGGCGCCAATCTTGGGTCGAGCCGGCTTGTCCGCGAGTTGCTCGACCGCGCGCGGTAGAAAGAGACGCACCGCGGTGCCTTTGCCAGGCTCGCTCTCGATCCGGATGACGCCCCCGCGCGTCCTCGATTGCAGGTCGTCGGGATTGGACCATTCGTGACCGAGTTATCTGGGCTTGTCTCCTTTGAGCGTAATCCGATGCATGACCCGGCGGAAGCCGTGATAGTCATTGATCGGGTTGTGCAAGGTGCAGCGATTGTCCCAGAAGGCCAGCGACCCGGGCTGCCAGCGGAAGCGGCAGGTGAACTCGGGCCTGACCTGGTGCTGCCACAGGAACTTCAGCAAGGGCAGGCTCTCCTGCTCCGACCAACCCTTGATCTGCTTGGTATGAGCATCGCTAGTGTAGAGAGCCTTGCCGCCGGTTTCCGGATGCGTGCGCACGATCGGGTGCTCCCCGGTCAGGACCTTCAGCTCCTGCCCCGCCGCCTTCATGATGTCCTCGCGGGTCTTGGAAACCTCGGCCTTGGCCGAGCTGCTGATGCCGATCAAGCCGTCGAGCACCTTCTTCAGACCATCCGACAGCGCCTCGTAGGCGAGATACTGGTTGGCGAACATGGTGTCGCCGCCGGTAGGCGGCGTCTCCTTGGCGAGCAGCATGCTGCCCATCGGCGGGGTCTCCAGGTAGGTCGTGTCGGAGTGCCAGATGCCGCCAAAATTGTTGCGCTCGTGCTCGAGTTTGACCACCGGCGTCACAAAGGGACATTCGGGCAAGCCCTTGAGCTGCGGATACTCCATCGGCTCGCCGAATTTTCGGGCAAAGGCCAGTTGCTGCTGGGGCGTGACGTTCTGGTCGCGCAGGAAGATCACGAGATGGTCGAGAAAGGCCTGGCGAGCCTCGCTCACGACTTCGCCATCAAGGTCGCCCGCCATGTCGATGCCATGGATCTCCGCGCCGAGCGCACCGGCGATCGGACGGACTTCGATGTGTTTGTAGTTGCGCATCGTTCCTTCGCCTAACGCTTTGCCCAGGGGGGCGTGGTCTTCGCCATGAACGCCTCGATGCCCGCCGCCGCCTGCGGCCGCCGCAACAGCCCGACCAGGCTCTCGGCCGCGTCGTCGAGCACGGCGGCATCTTCCTCCGCGGCGCAAGAAAGCACCAGCCGCTTGACGGTCGTCAGCGCCTGCGGCTCCATCTTCAGGATGTCTTCGAGCAAGCCCTTCAGCGTCGCTTCGATCGCCGTCTCATCCCGGCAGCGGAAGCGACCGATGCCCAGCCGATAGGCCTCCTCCGCATCGATTACACGGCCGGTCACGGCCAATTCACGCACCGGCCCCTCGCCCAGCCGCCGCACCAGAAACGGGATGATCTGCGAGGGAATGAATCCGACCTTGGGTTCAGGCACGCCGAACCTGGCGCTGTCGTGCAGCAGCACCACGTCCGAGCAACACGCCATGCCGAAGCCGCCACCCACCGCCGAGCCTTCGACGATGGCAACGGTCGCCTGCGGCAGGTTGTTGAGCGCCAGCAGCGCGCTGCCGAACTGTCGATAGGCCGCCACCAGAGGATCGGTCGCACCGTTGGCCGGTGGCGGCGTCATATCGGCCATGGCGTCGAGATCGCCGCCAGCACAGAAATGTCCGCCGGCGCCGCGCAGCACCAATACGCGGCAGCCGGCATCGTCACGCATCCGACTAAACGCGTCCTCGAGCTCCAGCATCATGGCGTGTGTCAGCGCATTGCGCCGCTCCGGCCGCTGCAATGTCAGTCGTGCGATGGCGCCATCGCGCTCGAAGCTGATGCTGGAATAACCTGCCATGGGCAAAGTCATAACGAGGGCCTATCGTGGCAACAAGATGATGCGTGTTCTCGTTCCGCTGGTCGCGGCCTTCCTGTGCTGCGCCGCCGATTAGGCCGATGTCGCCACGCCGGCGCCAGGACCGACCCAATCCGTCGGCTTTTACACGGCAGGCTGCCTGCAGGGTGCCCAGGCCCTGCCGCTCGAAGGGCCGGGCCATGAGGCCATCCGCATCAGCCGTAACCGCTACTGGGGCCAGCCGGTCACGCTCGACTACATCACGACGCTGTCTGAAAAGATGCGCGCCCAGGGCCAGAGCCATCTCTATATCGGCGACATCGGCCAGCCGCGCGGCGGGCCCGCGCCTTCCGGCCATGCCAGCCACCAGATCGGTCTCGATGCCGACATCTGGTTCGAGCGCCAGCCCGGCCCGCGCCTTGCCCCGACCCAGCGCGAGAATCCGAAACTGCGCTCACTGGTGCGCGCCGACGATGGCGGCACCGACGAAGCGGTGTTCTCCCCGCAGCATGCGGCGCTGCTGCGCACGGCGGCCGAGATGCCCAACCTCGACCGCATGTTCGTCAACAAATACATAAAACAGCGCATCTGCCAGACCGCGACGGGCAACCGCGCCTGGCTGCGCAAGCTGGTGCCCTGGATCGGCCACGACGCGCATTTCCATGTGCGGCTGTTCTGCCCACCCGGCAACCCGCAGTGCCAGCCGCAGGCCAGCTATTCCAACGACGACGGCTGCGGTGAAGCGCTCGACCTGTGGTTCCGCGCGCCGCCGGTCGTCGCGCCGGCAGTACCCGATCCCCGGCCCTATCGGCCGAAATTGCCGGCGGCCTGTCAGAAGGTTCTGAACGCGCCCTAGCTACTCGCCTTGACCGAGCAGCGTGCCGTGTCGGCGCGACAATCGGAAGAACCACTGGAAGATCTGGAAGCCGATCACGAGGTAGACCACCGACAGGGTAAAGGCGATGCCCAGCATGTCCCAGTGCACGGTCTTCTCGGCCATGATGGCGCGCATGCCTTCGAAGACATAGGCCGTCGGCAGGCCCCACGAGATGACCTGCATCCAGTACGGCAGCACCGAGACCGGATAGTAGACGCCGCTCACCGGCATCAGGATGAAGACGGCGGCCCAGGCAAAGCTTTCCGCGCTCTGGCCAACCCGCATGATCATCCCCGACATGGCAAGGCCGATCGACCACGAGAACATCTGCAGGATGGCGAAGAAGGCCACCAGCGGCAGGCCGAGGGTGTAGATCGAGTAGCCGAAGAACGCCCAGGCCATCAGCGAAACCGGGATCAGGCCCAGCAGCGTGCGCAGCAGGGCAACGACGATGATGCCGGTCGCCATCTCCCACGACCGGATCGGGCTCACGAACAGGTGGCCGAGGTTGCGCGACCACATCTCCTCGAGGAAGGCGATGGAGAGCGAGAGGTTGCCGCGCACCACGACTTCCCACAACAGCAGACCGGATAGCAGTACGCCGGCCGCCTGAGCCACGAACGAGGCCTGCGGCATGAGGTATTGCGTCATGAAACCCCACATCACCATCTGCACCGCCGGCCAATAGATCGAATCGACCAGCCGCATGATCGAGCTGCGCCAGATGTGGATATGGCGCATGACCAGGGCGTAGATGCGGTTGAGGGAGCCGCTCATTGCGCTGCTTCCTCCTTCTTGAGCGTATCGAGACCGCGGCCGCGGCCGCGCGCCATGTCGAGAAACACCTCCTCCATGTCCTCCCGGCCGAAGCGGTCGATCAGCTCGCGCGGGCTTCCGCGCTCGAACACCCGACCAGTCTGCAGCAGAATGACATCGTCACACAGGCGTTCGACCTCGGCCATGTTGTGCGAGGCGAGCAGGATCGTGGCGCCGGTCTCGCGCTGGTAGGCCTTGAGGTAGCCGCGCACCCAGCCGGCGGTGTCGGGATCGAGCGACGCCGTCGGCTCATCGAGCAGCAGCACCTCCGGCTTGTTGATGAGCGCCTTGGCCAGCGCCACACGCGTCTTCTGTCCGGCCGAGAGCTTGCCCGACTGGCGGTCGAGGAATTCCGCGACCTGCATGTGCTCGGCGATCTCGACGACGCGGCGATGGACGCCGGCGACGCCGTAGAGGCGACCGTAGAACGTCAGGTTCTGGCGCACCGTCAGGCGATGCGGCAAGTCGACATAGGGCGAGGAGAAGTTCATGCGCGGAAGTGCTGCATAGCGCCGGCGCAGCATGTCGATGCCCAGGACGAAGATCGCGCCGCCCGTCGGCTCGAGCAGGCCGAGCAGCATGGCGATGGTCGTGGTCTTGCCGGCGCCGTTGCCGCCCAGCAGGCCGAGCACGGCGCCCTTGGGCACCGTGAACGTCAGATCGTCGACCGCGACGATCTCGCCGTACACCTTGCGCAGGTGCCCGACGTCGATGGAGAGGGCTTCGGCCATGACACGCTTATAAGGCCTTCACCGCGGCTTCGATGCGGTCGAGACCCGTGCTCAGGCGTTCGGCGCCTGAGGCGAAGCAGAGGCGCACATTACCCTGTCCGCCCGGCCCGAATGCTTCGCCCGGTGCCAAACCCACTTTGTATTTCTGGGCCAGCGTCTTGCAGAACGCCATGGTGTCGGGGACGCCCTCGACCGAAAAGAAGGCATAGAATGCCGCCTCGGGCCGCGCGATGGTGATGCGCGGCATGGCCGACAGGCGTTGAAACACCTGCTCGCCACCGGAGCGGCAGCGCTCGACCATCGAGTTGAGGAAATCGTCACCCTTCTCGAGTGCCGCCACCGCCCCGCGCTGCAGGAAACCCGGCACGCCCGAGGTATTGATCTGCACCAGCTTGGCGAACTGCTCGCCCAAAGCCGCGGGATGCGTCAGCCAGCCGATGCGCCAGCCGGTCATCGCCCATGGCTTGGAAAAACTGTTGAGCACGATCACCGAATCCTGCGGCGTCGCGATCTCGAGGAACGACGGCGCCACGGGGCGCGTGTAGATGATGCGGGCATAGACCTCGTCGGCCATGATCCAGATGCCGCGCTTGCGCGTGAACTCGAGCAGCGCCTTCTGTTCCTCCGCCGACATCGTCCAGCCCGTCGGATTGCCCGGCGAATTCACGAAGACGGCGCGCGTGCGGGCGTCGACCGCGTCGAACAGCTTCTGCAAGTCGAGCTTCCAGCCGCCATCCGGCTGGCGGTCGAGGGCCACGTATTTTGGCTCACCGCGCATCAGCTTGGTCGCCGAGGTGATGTTGGGCCAGATCGGCGAGACGATGACGATATTGTCGCCGGGATCGAGCAGGAGCTGGCAAGATAGCAGGATGGCCTGCATTCCGCCGGTCGTCACGCTGATGCGGTCGGCCGGGCAGGAGATGCCGTAGATCCGCTCGGTGTAGGCCGACAGTGCCTTACGGAGCTCGGGGATGCCGCGCTGCCACGTGTAGAAGGTTTCGCCGGCGGCGAGGCCGGCCGCGGCGGCGGCGCGCACGAAGTCCGGCGTCGCCAGATCGCTTTCGCCGAACCACATCGGCACGACGTCGGGATCGCCGAACACGGTCATGGCGACTTCGGTGATGGGCGTGTCGGACATGCTGGCGATCGGGCCACTCAGGGAGGCGCCCAGGCCCGGCAGCAGGAGACGGTTTTCGGTATGCATGGGCCCCCCGGGGGTAGCGCATCGGCAGAAAATACGCCAGCCGCCAGGGAACGTTCCTGGGCCTATTCCTTTTCATGCCGGCTTGTCGTATTGCCTCCGAGGCGCACCGGAGGCAATTCATGCAGATCGGGTTAATCGTGATTGGCGCGCTGTTGGGCCTCGCGGCGGGCCGCCCCGTGGCGGCGCAGAGCTACGACCAGCTTCGGACCTGGTGCTACGCCGACAACGCCTCCGGCGAACAGACGATCCAGGGCTGCAACGCCGTCATCAAGGCGAACCGCGAGACGCCACAGAATCTGGATGCCCCCATCGCCAATTTCAACACCGCGCTCCAGATCGAGCCGAACCGTCCCTACTCCTTGTTCGGGCGGGGCGTCGTGCGGTGCAAGAAAGGCGATGCGGCCAGCGGAAATACCGACATGTCTACAGCCAAGACGAAAACTTCCGACATCGCCGAGGAATTTGCAAGATACGGGTCGCCTTCTGGGGCGCCGCAGCCCCATCTTGAAGCCGGCAGCCGGCAGCCCAGAATGGCTCCGTCATCCTAGGGGAATCCCGGTGAAGCATGTCGCTGTCGGATTGCTGATCGCCGGCCTGGCCGGCGGCTGTGCCACGGCCGCCGCGAACATCGATCAGGTCCGCGCCGGCATGAACCGCGACGAGGTGATGTCGCTGATCGGCCAGCCGGAGGCGTCCTCGCACACCTCGGGACAGGAATGCACCTACCACGCGCTGATGAAGGATTTCTGGAGCCGGACGCCGTGGACGATGACCAACCGCTACTACGTCTGTTATGTGGACGGAAAGGTCGATTCCTTCCGCCGCACCGCCGGGCCGGTCACGGCCTCTTCGGGCTGATCGCCGACCGCTAGACGCCGGGAGAGGGCACGCACGAATCGCGCAACACACCGATGGCGACGACAGGTCGCCCTGGCGCAGGCAGCCGTTCTTCCACGTGCCGGTGAGGATTTTGCCGTCTAGGCGCACCGTGCCGAAGCCGTTGGGCAGGTTGTTGGCTTACTGGCCCTCGAAGCGGTCGCTGTCGTTCCACTCGTAGCGACCCAGACCCTCGCGGCTGCCCTGGCTGAACGTGCTCTCGAAGCGGTCGATCGGCAGGCCATGCTCGAACCACTGCACGACGCCCCGGCCCTCCTTCACGCGGCACGGCAGGCGCCGGTCCAGGCCACGCTGTCACCGGGATCGGGATGCCAATCCCACATGCGGCAAGCGGCCTCAGTGTCAAACAGCCAGCCGCTGTTGTCGCAGGGAGCGGTCCAGGAAATCTGCACGGGATCTGGCTCTTCTGGCGGGCAATCAGGCTTGGCCTGGGAAGCTCCCGGCGCCATGGCCAGCTGCTGGGCGCTCGCCGTCCCTCCCGCCAGCACCAAAGTGGCGAGCAAAACCGGAAAAAAACGTGAAAGCCGCATAAATCCCGCCTCGGATCGTCTGGGCATTGACCTAACGCCCCACCCCGCTAAATGGTTGCAGGCGACCAGCCGGGAGGGGCCCCATGACTGACGATTACCAGCGCCGCAGCTACGGCAAGATTTCCGTCGGTACTGGGGACAAGCCCGGCATCGTCGTGGTCGATTTCCAGCTCGGTTTCACCGACCCGCAATACCCGCTGGGCGGCGCGCCGCTAGTCATGCGGGCGGTCGAGAACACGGCAAAGCTCCTGCAGGTCGCGCGCAGGCATGGCGTGCCGGTGGCGGTCTGCAACACCGCCTACATGAACGAGCGCGAGATGCCGTACTGGAAGATCACCGCGGTGAAGGAGACCTTCCTGCACGACCATCCCAGCGTGGCGCTCGACCCGCGCATCTACGAGCCTGGCTACGACCTCAAGGTAACAAAGAAGGGCCCGTCGATCTTCTTCGAGACCGGCGTCGCCAACTACTTCATGAAGGAACGCGTCGACACCATGATCGTGACGGGCTGCAGCACCTCAGGCTGCATCCGTGGCAGCGCCCTCGACAGTTTCAGCCACCGCTTCCGGACGCTCGTCCCGGAGGATTGCGTCGGCGACATCGAGGAGCAGCCGCACAAGGACAATCTGCGCGATATCGGACGGCGCTATGTCGATGTCGTCGACCTCAAGACCTGTGTCGACTTCATCGAAACCTGGGCGAAACGGAATAGCGCATGAGGTTCACCACCCTCCTCGCCCGTTGGGCTGGTGCTCATCGTTTGGGGATTCGGCCGCTACCGCGGTGCCGGTTACATCCAAGTCTGGAATCCGCCGGCCGTACTTAATCCCGTGGCCCTGGCGCTGCTGTGGGTTGCTTTCGTGGCGCTCGCCGCCGCCTACTCCCCTCCCGGCCGGATCAAATCAGCGCTGCGCTATCCCATGCTGGTCGGTGTTAAGGTCTGGGCGCTCGCCCATCTGCTGGTGAACGGCGACCTCGGCTCGCTGATCCTGTTCGGAACGTTGCCCGCCTGGGCGGTCTACGACCGTATCGCCGTCAAGCGCCGTGGCGATCCAGGCGCGGCACCTGTCGCGGGCTTCACCCGAAGCGATGTGATCGCGCTCGCCAGCGGCACGCTAGCCTACGTCGTGATGTTCTGGTTGCACCCGATGCTGATCGGCGTTCCGGTGATGTGATATCAGCGGGCGTGGCCGTGGCCGCCGTCGCGCCCGTAGTGATAATGCGAGCCGCCAAAGCGGTCGATGTGCAACGGCTGCTGGGCGAGGCCAGGGCAGAAGGTGCCGACGATCTTTTCCAGCTTGTCGTAGAGCCCCTTGGCAGGCTTGCGCGCCTTCTCCAGCCGCTCGCGTGACTTCTCGGCCTTGGCCGCGAGATCGGCGAGGTCGACGGTCAGGAGCTTGTGGTTCTCAACCGCCATGCGCCCGCCGATCATCACCGAATGCACCGCCGAGCCGTCCTCGGTATGCACGAGCTGGTTGGTCGGATCGTTGCACGGGATCCAGTTCACATGGTTGAGGTCGAGGAAGACGATGTCGGCCTTAAAACCCTTGGCGATCTTGCCGATCTTGTCGCCGAGCCCGAGCGCGCGCGCGCTGCCGACGGTCGCGGCCTCCAGTACCTCGTCGGTGGTGATCCAGCGCTGCCATTCCGGCCCCTGCACTTTCGACACCATCGAGGCCAGCCGCAAATTCTCGTACATGTTCTGATTGACCGAGCACGAGGCGCCGTCGGTGCCGATGCCGACATTGACCTTGGCGTTGAGCATGCCGCGCATGTCGGCGATGCCGTTGCCCAGCTTCATGTTGGAGCCGGGGTTGTGCGACACCGAGGAGCCCTTATCGCCTAGAAGATTCATGTCGTCGCCGTCGAGTTACACGCCGTGCGCCACGGTGAAGTTGGGTCCGACCATGCCCAGCGAATCCATGTAGGCCGTGAGCGTCGAGCCGTAGAGTTCGTAACCTGCGACCACCTGGACCTTCGATTCGGCGACATGGGTATGCAAGCCGGTGTCGTAATCCTTGGAAAGTTTCAGGCAGGCGAGCAGGAATTCGCGGCTGCAATGGTGCGGAATGGTCGGTGCCACCGCGAGCGTCACGCCCTTACCGTCGAGCTTCCAGCCGTGCAGAGCCTTCTTCATCTGGCCGACGCTCGCCTTGTAGCCGGCAGGCCGCAATGCCTCGACGTCCTTCTGCAGGCCCTTGGGCAGGCGCTCCATCAGGCCCGGAATAGCTTCGTAGAACGACAGATCCGCCACCATCGGCGCCAGCACGGCACGCATGCCGACATCGGCATAGGCCTGGCCGATCGCCGCCAGCCCCTCGGCCGACGGCATGGGAAACTCGCCCGACAGGTCGTAGCAGGCGGTGCAGCCCTTCAGCACCATCTCGGCGGCCCCGATCAGGCTCGACAGGTACTTGTCCTCGAGCGTGCGGTTGCCGGTCATCCAGGGGCCCGCCGTCAGCAGCAGCTCGAGCGTCTGCCGATCGGCCAGCCCCTTGGCGAGGTTGCCGTGGCTGTGGGTGTGGCCGTTTATGAGGCCGGGATGCAGCAGGCGGTTCTTGGCATCGATCACGGCGGCATGCGGAGGCGCCGGCATGCCCGGCCGGCCGATCTCGGCGATGGTGTCGCCCTGCACCAGGATGTCGGCCTTGGGTGCTGAGTGGCCGCGAATGTCGAGCACGCGCCCGCCGCGAATGATCGTCATTGGCGCCTTTGCCATGGGAGTCCTCTGTTCTAGGAAGCCGGCGTTACGTTGCTCTAACCACGGGAAGAAGACCCGTTCGGCGATCACCACGATCTGGAATAGCACGACGCCCATGATCGACAAAATAATCAGGGTGCCGAAGGTCACCGGCACCTTGAAGAAGGCGGTCGCGGTCAAAGTGAGAAAGCCGAGGCCGACGAAGATGAAGCGAATCGCGTAGGGCAGCCGGATGCGCCACAGCTCGCTCCATTTCGAGGCGCGGTAGGCGCGGCTGAGCTCGATCAACTCGGGGGGCACCGACATCAGGCCTGTGGCGCTCGAGATCACCAGTGGGAAGAAGGCGACCAGCGCCGTGATCACCACCCGCGGCACTTAGTTGGATCCCAGAACCACGACCAGAATGGGCGCCAGCGCCACCTTGGGCACCGACTGCCTCCACACCAGGAACAGATAGACCGCCGAGGCGGCCGCCGGCGAGGCCGTGAGCAGGACCGCCAGTGGCAGGCTGATCAGGATCGAGAAGGCCCGAAGCCCAGCATGACGGTCTTGAGGTGGCGAGGAAATGGCCGAACACCGGCGGCCCGATCGCCATCGTGTCCTTCCCGATGTCGGACGGTGTGGGTACGAGATAGCCCGGCACCTTGAAGCCCTGGCAGATCGCCTCCCAGGCGAGGAAAGCCACTCCCGTGGCAAGCAGCGGCACCACCACCTCATAGAGCGCGGCAGACGGTGGCTTGCGGGGTTTCTCAAGCGGCGGCGCGGCCTGCACTGACATGGCGTTGCCCGAAGATGAGTTGACGGATGCGGCGGCTGGCATCGTGGAACACGGCGCCACCCTCGACGTGGAAGCTGCGCGGTCGTGCCTATTTCACTTCGATGATTTCGGCGATGCGACCGGGACGCGGCGACATCACGACAACCCGGTCCGCCAGAACGACGGCCTCGGTAATGGAATGCGTGACGAACAGCACGGTCTTGGGCCGCCCTTCCCAGGTGCGCAGCAGCTCCAGCGTCATTTCCTCCCGGGTGAGCGCGTCGAGCGCGCCGAACGGCTCGTCCATCAGAAGAATGTCCGGATCGTAGACCAGCGCCCGGCAGATCGCGACACACTGCTGCATGCCGCCCGACAATTCTTGCGGCGACTTGCTCTCGAACCCGTTGAGGTCAACCAGCTTGAGGAGTGCTGCCGCCTTGTCGGTGTTGGCCGAATCCATCCTGCGCATCATGCGCAGCGGCAGATCGGTGCCATGGCGCCTTCATACTCCTCTCCCCCTAGCAGGGGACAGAAGCCATGAAAGAGTAGGACCTTTAGTTCGAGGGCTTTATCCCAGCGTCCTTGATGACCTTGCCCCATTTTGGAATATCGTTGACGATTGCGGCCTTGGTCTCCGCCCCCGTGCTGCCGACCGTGTCGAGGCCCATGTCGGCAAACCGCTTCACCATCTCGGGATCGGCCAGCACCTTCAGCGATTCGGCGCGCACCTTGTCCAAAATCGGCTGCGGCGTGCCGGCGGGCGCCAGCAGCGCGAACCACGAGGTCGCCTCGAAGCCGGGGAAGCCCGCCTCGACGAAGGTCTGCAGCTCTGGCGCATTGGGCGAACGCTTGAGCGAGGTGATGCCGATGCTGCGCAGACGGCCGGCGCGCACCATCGGCAGCATCGAACCGGCATTCTGGACCGCGACGGGCACGACACCGCTCAGCGTGTCTATGAAATTGGCGCCGCGATAGGGGATGTGCTCCATCCTGATGCCGGCAAGATGGGCGAACAGCTCGGTGGCGACATGCTGCGGCGTGCCGACACCGGGCGTGCCATAGGACAGCTTGCCGGGCTGCGCCTTGGCCATCGCGATCAGGTCGCCGATCGACTTGACGGCGAGGTCGTTGTTGACGGCCATGATGCTGGGCATGACGAGCGACGTGGAAATATGCGCGAAGTCGCGCACCGGATCGAACGGCAGCGGCTGCAGGTTGGGCAGGATGGTGATGGCGGCATTGCCCGACCACATCAGCGTGTAGCCGTCGGGGGCGGCCTTGGCGACGCGGTCGGTGCCGATGGCGCCGGAATTGCCGGCGATGTTCTCGACGATGACGGACTGGCCCCAGGCCTCGGTGAATTTCTGGGCGAACAGGCGGGCGGTGACGTCGGTGGCGCTGCCGGCGGTGAAGCCGACGATCAGCTTTACCGGCTTTTCGGGCCAGGTGGTTTGTGCGGCCACCGGGCCCGCGACGAGCGCAAGCAAAAGGGCCGCAGCCAAACGAATAAGCGGATGCATGAGCGTTCCTCCAACAAGGCGGTCCATGTCGCCGTTGCCGGCAGGCTATGGGATTTCAGGTCGAAGGTCCAAGGACGACTTAGCGCCGGCTCGCCAGCGCCCGGTTCTCCAGCCGGCTCAACAGCCGCACGAGCGGCCATAGCATCAGGAAGTAGATGATTGCCGCGACCACGATCGGCGTCGGATTGTAGGTCACGCTCTGCGCCTGCCGCGCCTGGTAGAGCAGTTCGGGCACGGCGACGACGCTGCCGAGCGAGGTGAGCTTCACCACTTCGAGTGTGTTGGACATCAGGTCGGGCAGGACGTTGCGCACCGCCTGGGGCAGCACGACGTAGGCCATGGCCTGCAGGCGGCTGAGCCCCGTCGAGCGCGCGGCCTCGATCTGACCGCCGGGGACGGAATCGATGCCAGCTCTCAGGATTTCGCCGTAATAGGCGCCGGTGTTGAGGAAGAAGGCGATGGCCACGCAGGCGAAGCCGCCCAGCTCCAGCCCGGCGAACGGCAGGCCGGCGAACAGCAGCACCAGCAGCACCAGCGGCGGAAAGGCACGGAAGAAATCGACCCAGGCCATCAGCGGCCAGCGCACCAGAGGGTTCTTGACGCTGGCCAACAGTGCCAGGAACAGCCCGCCGGTCAGGCCGAGCGGCACCACGATCAACGACAGCAGCACGGTGTTCAAAAGGCCGGCGACCACGATCGGCCAGGAGGCGGCGATGATCTCGGGATTGAAGAAAGTCTGGATCATCGCTTCGCCCTCAGCGCTTCCAGGCGAACTTGGTTTCGACCCAGCGCGCGCCCACCACGACGGGCAGGAACAGCACAAGGTAGGCCGCCGCACCCATCATCAGCGGCGAAGGATTGTAGGAGTTCGACATCGCCGAGGAGGCCATGCCGAGGATTTCCGACACTGCCACGACGGTGCCGAGCGCGGTGCCCTTGGTGATGGCGATGGTGCGGTTGGTGAGCGGCGGGATGGTGAGCCGCAGCGCCTGAGGCAGCACGACGTTCATCAGCGTCTGGACGTAGCCTAGCCCGGTGGAGCGCGAGGCCTCCCATTGGCCCTTGGGAATGGACGTGATGCCGGCCCAGAAGATCTCCTCGGAGAAGGCCATCAGTACCAGGGCGAGCGACAGCCAGGTCGAGACGAAGCCTGAGGGCGCGATGTCGACGGCCGGCAGGGCGAAATAGATCAACACGATGATGACCAGCGGCGGCAGCGCGCGGAACAGGTCGACGATGAAGATGATCAGCCAGTTGATCGGCCGAAAACCCAGGCTGCGGATCAGGGCGAGCGCAAGTCCCGTCAGCAAGCCCGAGAGGATGACCAGTAGCGCCAGCTCGATGGTGACGCCGACGCCATGGAGAATATCCGGCCAGTACTTGGCCATGACCTTGGCGTTGAAGAAGGTCTCAGTGAAGCGGTCCCAGTTGGTCATGCGGCCGCGATCTAGTGCCGCTGGATCTGGCCGATGAACGCCCGCGTGCGCTCCTGCGCCGGGCGCTCGAAGATGGCGGCCGGCGGACCCTCTTCGACGACGGCGCCTTCGTCCATGAACAGCACGCGGTCGGCGGCGTTCCTGGCAAAGCCCATCTCGTGACTGACCACCACCATGGTCATGCCGCTCTCGCGCAAGGAACGCATGACCTCCAGCACCGAACCCACCAGTTCGGGATCGAGCGCGCTGGTTGGCTCGTCGAATAGCATGACGCGCGGTTCGAGTGCGATCGAGCGGGCAATGGCGACGCGCTGCTGCTGGCCGCCCGAGAGCTGGCCCGGCGTGTGCTCGGCGCGGTCGGCGAGGCCGACGCGCTCAAGGGCAGCGCGGCCGATGGCGTCGGCCTCGGCGCGGCTCTTGCCCGCGACCTTGCGCAGCGCGAGCGTGACGTTGCCCAGCGCCGTCATGTGCGGATAGAGGTTGAAGGACTGGAACACCATGCCGATGCGCTGGCGGGCATGGTTTATATCGGTCCGCGGGTCGAGCATGTCGATGCCGTCGACAACGACAGAGCCGGAGGACGGTTCCTCCAGCCGGTTGAGGCAGCGCAGCAGCGTCGACTTGCCCGAGCCCGAGGGCCCGATGACGAACACCAGCTCGCGCGGCGCGACCACGAGATCAACACCCTTCAGGACATGAAGGGTGCCGAAATGCTTGTGGATGCCGCGCGCTTCGACGATAGGTGTCAATTGCACTTCAGTGCGTGCGGCGTCGGGTCGTAACCTGGCATGTCCGGCACGCCGTAGCCCGGCGTGATGACGCGCTCGAGGCCATCGGCCGGCGGCTCCTTGCCGAACCACTTGGTCGACATCTTCACGATCGTGCCGTCCTTCTTCATGCAGTCGAGCACATCCTGCATCTCGTTGCGCATCGCCACGCTGTCCTTGCGGAACGGGGCGGCCCAGTGGGCGCGCGTCTCCTTGAGCTCGAGGTCGGCGACGAACTGCGGGTTCTTCGAGGCGGCGTAGACGATCACGGTGTTGCCGCCGAGCGTGGCGTAGGCGCGGCCCGACAGCACAGCCTGGATAGCGTCGGGTTGGGTGTCGTAGGCCTGTACGGTGAAGCCATGCTTCTCACCCATCGCCGTCGACAGCGTCTGGTACGGCGTACCCTTGTTGACCGTTACGATCTTGCCCTTGAGGTCTTCCCAACCCTTGATCGGCTCCGAGCCCTTCTTGATGCCGAACTGGAACGCCGTCCACAGATAGCCCGCGGTGAAGAGCATGTTCTCCGCCCGCTCCTTGGTCACGGTCGTGGGCGCGGCGATGAAGTCGTAGCGGCCGGACTGCATGCCGGGAATGAGCGTCGAGAAACTCACGGAGTCGATGGTGATCTCCCGACCCATGCGCTTGGCAACCTCGGTGAAGAGGTCGATCTGGAAGCCTTCGAGGCCGCCACCCATTTTGGGAAAGGAATGCGGCGCGAAAGTGCCATCGACGCCGGTCTTGAGCGGCGGTTTCTGGGCGAACGCAGGGCCGGCGCACAAGAGCGCGGCAACTGCGATCGCGGCAAAGCGGCGTTGAAACATCTGTAGTCCTCCCATTGAGAAATCCCCAGCCGCGGACGTTAGATCAGGCATTGTTCAATAGCAATTTCGAGGGCATCCTCTTGGACATGGAACGTATTCTGGTAATCAATCCCAACTCCACCGAGACCGTCACCAAGGGCATCGATGCCGCCATGGCGCCGCTCCGCATGGCGGGTGGACCCGAGATCGAGTGCGTAACTCTCAAGGAGGGTCCGCCCGGCATCGAGACCCAGGCCCATGTCGAGGGCGTGGTGGCGCCGATCGGCAACATGGTGCGCAAGCGCGACAACGACTGCGCGGCTTTCGTCATCGCCTGCTACTCCGATCCCGGCCTGCATGCGGCACGGGAAATCACGACCAAGCCGGTGCTCGGCATCGCCGAGTGCGGCATCCTGACCGCAATGACTCTGGGGCAACGCTTCGGCGTGATTTCGATCCTCAAAAAGTCGATCCCGCGCCACCTGCGCTATGTAGGGCAGATGGGCGTCGCCGACCGCATGGCGGGCGACCGTGCCATCGGGCTCGGCGTCGTCGAGCTCTCCAACGAAGCCACGACCTTCGCCCGCATGGCCGAAGTCGCCGCCGAGCTGCGCGACGAGGACGGTGCCGATGTCCTGATCATGGGCTGCGCCGGAATGGCGCGGTATCGCGACCGCCTGCAGCGCCATGTCGGATTGCCGGTAGTTGAGCCCTCGCAGGCCGCCGTGTCGATGGCGATCGGACGTTCGAGGCTGGGCTGGTCTTAAGAGATCCCTCGCAAATGCTCGGGATGACGGGCGCGGCCCGTCACTCCGCCGCCTTGACCTTCGGCCCCTCGGCCGCCGGAAACACCACGCGGTCGTCCGTCCGACAGTAGCGGTCGGCGAACATGCGGCCGATCGGGTGATAGAGCTCCATGTGGACACGCATCGCCTTGGGATCCCACAGCTCGTCGCGGATGTAAAAGCGTAGGCCCTCGCCGATCACCAGTTTGCGACTGTCCTTGACCTCGATCACCTGCCAGGTCCTGCATTCCAGCGCCCAGGGTGCATCGGCAAGCCGCGGCACCTTGATGTCAACCGAGGGCGCGGTCTTCAGCCCGAGATAGTCGGGCTCGCCGGTCTCCGGTGGGAAGTCGCCGCTCGACTCATGCATGGCGCGCGCCAGCGGCTCATCGGTCATGTTGACCACGAATTCGCCGTCGCGCTGGATATTGGCCCAGGTGTCCTTCAGCAGCCCGTCCGGGCGCGGACTGACCGAGAACATGATGAGCGGCGGATCTTCGGAGAAGACGTTGAAGAAGCTGTAGGGCGCGGCATTGACCACGCCCGTCGGGCCGAGCGTCGTCACCCAGGCAATGGGGCGCGGCAGTACGAAGCCCGCAAGCATCTTGTAGCGGTCTCGGGGGGCAACGTCTGATACGGCGTATTGCATCTCTTTGATCCCTAATTGGACGGCTCGACCTTCACGCCGGCGCGTTCGCTGATCAGCTTGTAATGCTCGGGCCGGCGGTGCTTGGCGAAGTTGAAGGTCGTGTTGCGGATGTATTCGCCCAGCGAGAGGTCGCAATCGTAGGAGATGACTTCGTCCTCCTCGGTCGTGCCCTTGGCCACGATCTCGCCCGTGGGTGCCACAATCACCGAGCCGCCATGCAGCCAGAAGCCGTCTTCCTTACCGGCCTTGGCAGTAGCGACGACCCAGATTCCGTTCTGGTAGGCCGCCGCCTGGAGCGAGAGATTGTGATGGAACACGCGCAGATATGGTGGCTCATGCGGCGCGTACACGTTGTCGCTGGGCGTGTTGTAGCCCAGCACCACCATCTCGGCACCCTTCAGCCCCATGACGCGGAAGGTCTCGGACCAGCGGCGATCGTTGCAGATGCACTGGCCGACGATGACCTCGTCCTTGAACATCTTCCAGACGTTGAAGCCAAGATCACCAACTTCGAAATATTTCTTCTCGAGATGCTGGTACGGCACGTTCGGGCGGTGATCGTCATGGCCCGGCAGATGGACCTTGCGGTACTTGCCCACGAGCCGTCCGTCGGGGCCGACCAGGATCGAGGTGTTGAAGCGGTGAGTCGCCCCCTCCTCCTCGGTGCGCTCGGCATAACCCAGGTAGAAGCCGATGCCCTTGGAACGCGCCAGCTCGAATAGCGGCAGCGTCTCGGGGCTCGGCATCTGATTCTCGAAATACTTATCGACCTCCGCCTGATCTTCCGTCCAGTAACGCGGAAAGAAGGTCGTGAGCGCGAGCTCGGGGAACACCACGAACTTCGATCCGCGTGAAGCGGCTTCCTTCAGCATCTCGATCATGCGCTTGACCACGCTCGCGCGGCTGTCGGCGAGATTAATCGGGCCCAACTGGGCGGAGGAGACTTTCAAGCGACGGGACATTGCGGCCTCTGGTTCAATTGACGACGGAATACGTCTGCGGATTTGGGTCGGGCAGGTTCTGCGGATTGCACACCGTGCCGTCGCCGAGCGTGAACTAACATCGCGAATAGAGCTTCTGGCAGGTGGCTGAGCTGTAGTTCGGATTCTTCGACTCTGGATCGCAGCGCCATTGTCCCGAGGCCCAGGTCCAGCGCGCCGTGACGGTGCGGGCATATGTGTTGCCCGAGCGCGACCTGGCCGCCGGCATAGCCTCGATCTTCGTCGAGACCTGCTCCTCGATCGCACCCTCGGCAACCAGAACCTGCTTGACGGCTTCTATGCGCCCCACCACCAGTTCACCGTTCTCTGTCGGCTCGATATAGCCCCTGACCTCGAAAGTCGAGCATCCGGGATGATACATCTTCACCGGGCGCGCGATTTCGCGCAGCGCCGCCACTCGATCCGGTGGCACCACGAATGAATTGACCGGGAAGGTGAAAGACGCCGACGGCACCGGCGTGCACGCTTCGCCAACGCCCGTCCCCAGCAGAAGCGCCGTCATGAAGGCAAGGAAAGTCCTGAAAGCCATCAGAAGAGAGGCTTGGCGCCGAATCGGCCCATCGCCTGCAATTCGGGTGCGGTATTGCCAAGCGGCTTGGCCGAATCGGGTGACGCACACGGCAGGAACTTGCCGCTGCCGCGCTCGGCATTGAGCTTGCCGTTCTCAACCACGACGCGGCCGCGGCTCACGACCGTGATCGGCCAGCCTCGGATCTGGCGGCCGGCATAGGGCGTGTAGCCGACGTTGTCGTGCAGCATCTTCCAGTCGAGCGTCACTTCCTTGTCGGCGTCCCAGATCGCGAAGTCGGCGTCGGAGCCGACGGCGATCGTGCCCTTCTTAGGGTAGAGACCGTAGAGGCGCGCGTGGTTAGCCGAAGTCAGCGCCACGAACTGCTGCATCGTGATACGGCCCTTCTGAACGCCTTCCGAGAACAGCAGCGGCAGACGGACTTCGAGGCCCGGAACACCGTTGGCCATTTCCTTGAACGTCGTCTTGTCGCCCTTGGGAATTTTGCCGCCGGCATTGAACTGGTAGGGCGCGTGGTCGGACGAGAAGGTCTGGAACGTGCCGTCCTTCAGCGCCTCCCATACCGCCTCCTGCGCCGCCGAATCCCGCGGCGGCGGCGAGCAGCACCACATCGCGCCCTGCACTCCGGGCTTGTCCATGTCGTCGGCGGTGAGCGCGATGTATTGCGGACAGGTCTCGCCAAAGATCTTCAGCCCCTTCTTCTGCGCCTGACGCAGCGTCTCGATCGCCTCGATCTCCGACATATGCACGAGCAGCAGCGGCGCGTCGACCAGCCGCGACAGCGAGATCGCGCGGTTGGTCGCCTCGGCCTCGGCAAGGCGGGCATGGGCGATGGCATGGAACTTGGGCGCGACATGGCCCTGGTCGACCAGGTGATGGGCGAGCCAGTTGATCATGTCGTGGTTCTCAGCATGGACCATGACCAGCGCACCGTCGCGCCGCGCCAGAGCAAGAATGTCGAGCATCTGGTAGTCGCTGACCTTCATCGCATCGTAGGTCATGTAGATCTTGAACGAGGTGTAGCCGTCCTTGATCAGCGCCGGCAGTTCCTGCCCCAGCGCCTGCGGCGATGGGTCGGTGATGATGAGATGGAAGGCGTAATCGATCACCGCCTTGGGCATCGCCGCCTCGTGATAGTCCTTCACCACCTGACGCAGCGACATGCCGCGATGCTGGGCGGCGAAGGGGATCACGGTCGTGGTGCCGCCGAAGGCCGCCGAAACGGTGCCACTGTAGAAATCGTCGGCGCACATGATGCCGAAGCCCGACTTCTGCTCGATGTGGCAATGGCTGTCGACCCCGCCGGGCAGCACGAACTTTTGCCCGGCATCGATCTCACGCGTGCCCTTGCCTTTAACGTCGGAAGCCAGCGCCACGACCGTGCCGTCCTTGACGGCGATGTCGCCCTCGCTCTGGCGCTCGGCGGTGACAATCTTTGCGTTGCGGACGACGAGATCGTATTCAGCCATCACCCTACTCCGCCGCCATCTTGGTGATCCGGCCCGAAGTGGCCAGCCGCCGCTCCATGCGCGCGATCAGTGAATCGAGTTCGGTTTGGTCGGCCGCCGCCAGCGACGAGCCGGGCGCACGCTGCGCCGGGCTCTTGATGGCGCCACGGCGGAACAGCACTTCCTTGCGCAGTGCGAGACCGATCGCCGGCTGCACCTCGTGGCGCACCAGCGGCAGATAGATGTCGAACAGGTCCTCCGCTTCCTCTGTCTTGCCGGCAGCGAAGAGGTCGTAGACCTCCACCAGCATCTCGGGCCAGGCAAAGCCTGTCATAGCGCCGTCGGCGCCGCGCCGCATCTCCTGCGGATAGTAGAGGCCGCCATTGCCGACCAGGATCGACACGCGGCGACGGCCGGGCATCTTCTCGCCCTCGCGCACGCGGGTGAGCTTGGCGAGGCCGGGCGCGTCCTCGTGTTTCAGCATGACGAGCTGCTTGAAGTCATCCACAAGCCGCTCGAACACGGATGGCGGCAGATAGACGCCGGTCGTCTGCGGATAATCCTGATAGACGACGGGAATGTCCGGTCCGAGCGCTTTGAAGACCTGCGCGTAGTAATTGTAGATACCGTCGTCTCCCTTGAGCCCCTGCGGCGGCGCCACCATGACGCCCGAGGCGCCGGCGATCATCGCCTCGTGCGACAGCCGCCGGACATTCTCGAGCCCGGCATGGCTGACACCGACAATCACCTGCCTGCCCTGCGCCCGACCGATCACGCGCTTGACGACGTCGATCGACTCCTCAGGTGCAAGCTTGTGCGCCTCGCCCATCATGCCGAGCAGCGTGAAGCCATGGACGCCGCAGCGCAGGTAGAAATCCGTCAAAGTGTCGACGCTCTGTAGATCGACCGCGCCATCGTCGGTGAACGGCGTGGCAGCGATGATGTAGACGCCCTTGGCGTCCTCTGTGAGTTTGCTGGTCATGGCCCGATCATGCCAGTCTCCCCGGCGAAGGGAAGAACCGATGGCCGCAAAAATAACCCGCATTTCGGGGCTCGATCTTATCGTCGCCTGGAACGAAGCCGATCAGCGGCACGTCTATCTCGAGGACGGCGATCTCGTCTTTGCCGGCAACGAGTTCGTCCATGTCGGGCCGGGCTATGCCGGTACGGCCGACGTCACGATCGACGGCGCCGGCTTGATGGCGATGCCGGGCTTTGTCAACGTCCACAGCCATCCCTTCTCCGAACCGGCCAACAAGGGCGTCACCGAGGAATTCGGCAGCGACAAGCTCGGCCAAAGCTCGCTCTACGAATATCTGCCCGTGTTCGGCCTCGATCCCGAATCGGCCGGCCCCTCGACCCAGGTGGCGATCTCGGAGCTTCTCAAGAGTGGCGTTACCACCGTCACCGACCTGTCGATCAGCCGTCCAGGCTGGCTCGACGATCTCGCGGCGTCCGGCATCCGCGCCGTCGTGGCGCCGATGATGCGGCAGGGCTACTGGTACACCAAGAACGGCCACACGGTCGACTACGCCTGGGACGAAAAGGCCGGCGAAAAGGCCTTCGCCGAGGCGATACGCACCATCGACCTCGCGATGCAGCATCCCAGCGGCCGGCTGTCCGGCATGGTCTGTCCCTCGCAGATCGACACCTGCGGCGAAGGCTTCTTCCGCGAGGCCCTGCAGGAGGCGCGGCGGCGCAAGATCCCGATGCAGACGCATGCCGCGCAGTCGATCGTCGAGTTCAACGAGATGGTGAAACGCCACGGCAAGACGCCGATCGAATGGATGGAGCAGATCGGCGTGCTCGGGCCCGACCTGATCATCGGCCACGGCATCTTCCTCAACGATCATCCGCAGATCCACTGGCCGCACGGCGATGACTTCGCCCGCCTCAAGGGATCGGGGGCGGCGGTGGCGCACTGCCCGACAGTGTTCGCCCGCCGCGGCATCGCGCTCAACACGATCGGCCGCTACATGGACGCCGGCATCCCGCTTGGCATCGGCACCGACACCTTCCCGCACAACATGGTCGATGAGATGCGACTCGCCTGCTACGCCGCGCGCATCCTCACCGGCAACTACAAGATGGGCACCACGGCGCACGTCTTTGCCGCCGCGACCGTAGGCGGCGCGCGCCTGCTGCGCCGGCCCGATCTCGGCCGGCTCGAGGCGGGCTGCAAGGCCGATTTCTCGTTGGTCGATACAGCTCATCCCTACATGCAGCCGGTACACGAGCCGGTACGCAGCCTGATCTACTCGGCGAGCGAACGTGCAATCCGCGACGTCTATGTCGACGGCGTGCAGGTCGTACGCGGCGGCAAGGTGCTGACAGTCGACGTCGAGGCGGCGACGGCGGGACTTATAGCCGGTCAGCGCAAGCGCATCGCCACCGTCAGCCAGCGCGACTGGGCCGGCCGCACCGCCGACCAGCTCGCCCCACCGGTCTACGCCAAGCGAGAGCGACTGCCGCAAAGTCGGCCGGTGAACTGACGATAGCAGGTTAGACCGACGGCAAGCCCGACATGGTCGAATATTCGAAATGCAGCGGCGTCTCGGGATAGACCAGCGCGTAGGCCGAGCGCGCAGCTATCGCAGCTTCGGCGAAGCCCGTCAGGATCAGCTTCAGCTTGCCGGGATAGGTCACGACATCGCCGATGGCAAACACGCCGGGCTTGCTGGTGGCCGTGGTGGAGGCATCGACCGCGATCTGGTTGCGCTCGAGTTCCAGCGCCCAGTCGGCAATGGGGCCGAGCGACATCGACAGTCCGAAGAACGGCAGCAGCACGTCGGCCTCGATCTTCTTCGTTTTGCCGTCGAGCGTGGCAACGGTGACCGATTTCAGATGGCCGTTGGCGCCTTCCAGCCCCTGAAGCTGGTACGGCACCACGAGATCGATCTTGCCGTCCTTGGCCAGTGCCTTGAGCTGCGCCTCGCTCTCGGGCGCGGCGCGGAACTTGTCGCGGCGGTGCACGACCGAGACGTGGCCGGCGATCTCCGACAGCGACAGCACCCAGTCGACGGCGGTGTCGCCGCCGCCGGCAATGACAACGCGCTTGCCGCGGTAGGTCTCGCGGTGCGTCACGTAGTAGAAGACGCTCTTGCCCTCGTAGGCCTCGATGCCGTCGAGCGGTGGCCGGTTGGGGCCGAAGGCGCCGACACCGGCAGCGACAATGACCGCCTTGGCCTGTATGGCCGTGCCCTTGGACGTACCGACGCGCCAAAGCCCGCCCGATACCGCTTCCAGCGACACGACCTGCTCGCCGAGGTGATAGACCGGGCGAAAGGGCGCGGCCTGCGCCTTCAGCCGCACGACCAGCTCGGCCGCCTCGATCCGGGGGAAGCCCGGAACGTCGTAGATGGGTTTCTCGGGGTAGAGCGCGATGCATTGCCCGCCGGCATCGTCGAGCACGTCGACGACATGGCAGTGCAGGCGCACCATGCCGCATTCGAAGACGGCGAACAGGCCCACCGGGCCGGCGCCCACGATCACGACGTCGGTCTGGTGGTTATGGCCATTGGTCATGTAGATAAATTGGGCGATGTGACGGGGAAATAAAAGGCCCCCGGTCCAAGGAACCGGGGGCTAATAACGGTAGCTGGGGGCGGGCCCTCGGCGATCAGGGCGCCGCCGACCAGACCATCGCCCTCGAGGCGAAGATCATGGCCACGTCCGATCGCCGGATGACGAGCTGCGGTCATCCCCGCGACGGCCTCCAGGGCCTTTTGAATGGCAAAGGACGGCATCATGCACTAACATTCCACCCGGACTACTCAATGGGGGCCGATCATCCCCAGCTCGATCTGGTCGGCGTAGTGGAAGCGTAGCGTCTTGGGGTCGACTCCTACGAGGCGGGCGATCTCGTCCTGCGGGATGCCGAAGCCCGAGAGAGCTTCCACGAGGTTGCGGGTTTCGTCGGTCGGGACGTGCGCCGGCCGGCCGATCTTAGAGCGGGTCACAGTCTATTTCCTCTGCATACCAAGCCGCCGCGTGGGGCCGGCTCGCGTTGAGCATCACTACATTTCGATCGCGGTTGTGCGGGTCAGTTGGCATCCATTATCCTGCGAGGCTCGACAATGTTCGTAGCTGACAAGGAACGAATGGCCCGCATTCCCATCCTGCAAGAAGACGATCCCGGCCTCTCCGAGGACAGCCGCACCTTCCTCGAACAGTCCGGCAAGGCGCGCGGCAAGATGCTGAATCTCTACCGCGCTCTGGCGAACCGCCCCGAAGCGGGCCGAGCCCTTTCCGAATTGGTTCGCACCGTTTATCGCTCTGGCTCCACTCTGCCTCCGAAGGATGCCGAACTCGCCTATCTGACAGCGACCGTCGTCAACAATTGCTACTATTGAATCCCCACGCACACAGTGCTCGGTCGGAGCATCGGACTTACAGAAGAGCAGATGGGACATCTCGCGGACGATCCACTTCCGGAGAGGCTTTATCCGCCGTCACAAGCAGCAATCGTCAGGTATGCTCAGAAATCGACCCGCCTGGAGCCGATTGACGACAAGACCTATGGCGCCCTCGTCGAGTACTTCACGAACCAGCAGATCATCGACATCTGCCTGACCGTCGGCCTCAGCAATATGGTCAACCGCTTTCACGCCACCTTTCAAACTGACCTCGATAATGCGACCAGCGAGGAAGCTATCCGTGGCGACGTGATCGCTGGTAGCTGCCCTATTCCAAGACCGAGGCCTCCTCGGTGAGCCAGGGTGAGAATTGTGCCTCGGAGCCACGTCGCAGCCTTGCCTCTTCCTTGATCAAGCGACGTCAGATGTCAGACGCAGTTGATCTCAT
>CAMDQJ010000015.1 GCA_945905835.1 Asaia bogorensis | reverse complement strand
GGCATGAGCCCCGAGAACCAGGCGTAGGTCGCCCCGCCGGCGACGATGGCCAGCAACGCAAGCGACACCGCCGAGCCGCGGCCGGTCAGGCCGCGCCCGATGGTGCTCATGAAATCGCCGATACGTGTGGCGCCCAGCGCAGTTGTCACCGACTCACCCGCCCCGGCGGACCTGCGGCGTTCGTACCACGGGGACGTCGAGGTCCTTGATCTTCTTGCGCAACGTATTGCGATTCAGCCCCAGGAGACGGGCCGCGCGCAACTGATTCCCGCGTGTCGCCCCCAGGGCAAGCGACAGCAACGGGCGTTCGACCTCCGAGATTACCCGGTCATAAAGGCCGTCCGGTGGCAGCCGGTCGCCATGGCCGGCAAACAGCGCCTGCAGGTGCCGATCGACGGCGTCGCCGAGATTGCCGTCATCGGCCGACGCTACGGCCCCGCCGCCATCGAGGCTTGGGGCTGAAATCGCATCGGCCAGCTCGGTTTCGATGGTCTCCAGGCCGATGACCTCTTCCGAGTAAAGCGCCGACAGCCGGCGCACGAGGTTCTCCAGTTCGCGCACATTGCCCGGCCAGCGGTGCTGACGCAGGCGCGTCATGGCGTCGGGCGACAGGACCTTCGTGGGCAACCCGTCGGTCGCCGCCGCGCGCAGGAAATTGTTGGCGAGTTCGGGAATGTCATCGAGGCGCTCGCGCAACGGCGGCAGGCGGATCGGCACGACATTGAGACGATAGAACAGATCCTCGCGGAAGAGGCCCTGCTGGATCAGCCGCCGCAGGTCGCGGTGGGTCGCCGCGACAATACGGACATTGGCCTTGATCGGCGTGCGGCCGCCGACGGTCATGTACTCGCCTTCCTGCAGCACGCGCAGAAGGCGGGTCTGGGCTTCCGGTGGCATGTCGCCGATCTCGTCGAGGAACAGCGTGCCGCCCGACGCCTGCTCGAATTTGCCGGATGAGCGCTGCACCGCGCCGGTGAAGGCGCCGCGCTCATGACCGAACAGCTCACTTTCGATCAACTCGCGCGGAATTGCCGCCATGTTGAGGGCGACGAACGGGCCCTTGCGGCGCTTGCCGTAATCATGAAGCGCCCGGGCGACCAGTTCCTTGCCGGTGCCGGATTCTCCTGTGACCATGACCGTGAGGTCGGTCGACATCAGCCGGGCAAGCGCACGGTAAATTTCCTGCATCGCCGGCGATCGGCCGATCAGCGGCAGGCGCTCGCTCTCCTCCGGGATTTGCGTCGCCCGCTGGGTCGCCGAGGCCGGCGCCGACAGCGCGCGATTGACCACCGAGATCAGTTCGTTGAGATCGAACGGCTTGGGCAGGTATTCGAAGGCACCGCGTTCCGTCGCGCGCACGGCCGTGAGCAATGTCGACTGCGCGCTCATGACGATGATGCGGAGGTCCGGACGCAGCTTGCGGATGCGAGGCACCAGGTCGAGACCGTTCTCGTCGGGCATCACCACGTCGGTGATGACGAGCTGGCCCTCGCCTTCCTGGACCCACTGCCAAAGGGCGGCGGCGGTGCTGGTGCTGCGGACGGTGTGGCCGTGGCGGCCGAGCGCCTGGTGCAGGACGGTACGGATCGCGCGGTCGTCGTCGGCGATGAGGATGGTGGCTCCGCTCATGTGCTGGCTCCGCTCATGTGCCGGCTCCGCTCGCTTGCTGCATTGGCAGCATGACGCGAAACAGGGTTCGGCCTGGCTCGCTGTCGTACTCGATGGCACCGCCATGGTCGTTGATGATCTTGGCGACGAGCGCCAGTCCGAGGCCCGTCCCGGTCGGCTTGTTGGTGATGAAGGCATCGAACAAATGGGCGCGGATTTCATCCGACACGCCGCGACCGTTGTCTCGCACAGACACGACCAGTGGCAAGTTCACCCGGGCCTGCTGCCCGGGGACGGCCAGGCGCAGGCCATGACGGAAGGCGGTCGACAGCTCGATTTCGCGCTCGCCGTCGCCCGGCACCTCACAGGCGTTCTTCACCAGGTTGAGAAACACTTGGATGAGCTGGTCGCGGTCGCCGTAGACGTCGGGCAGCGACGGATCGTAGCTCTCGACAAAACGCATGCCCTTGCCGAAGCCGTTTTCGGCAATACGGCGCACGTGGTTCAGCACCTGATGGATATTGATCGGGTTGCGGTCGATCGGACGGCCGTCGGCGAAGGCTTCCATGCGGTCGACCAGAGCCACGATGCGGTCGGTCTCCTCGCAGATCAGGCTGGTGAGCTCGCGTTCGCTGTCGGGAATGGAGCTTTCCAGCAGCTGCGCGGCGCCGCGGATTCCCGACAGCGGATTCTTCACCTCATGCGCCAGCATTGCGGCAAGCGCGCTCACCGAGCGTGCGGCGCTGCGATGGGACATCTGGCGGTCGATGTTGCGCGCGATCGACTGCTCGATCAGCGACAGGACGACCATGCCGTCGCTGTCGACGATCGGCGACAGGCGGAGCGCACAAAAGCGGTTGCCGATGCGTGGCGATACCAGCGTCACGCCGTTCTCGGCGACGGCGCCGCCGGTCGCCAGGACCTGCTCGAGCAGCGAGAACACCAGAGAGTCCTCCGGCACGAACTCGGTCATCGGATGGCCGACCAGGCGAGCGCGGCCGACGCCGAAGAAATGTTCGGCTGCGAGGTTGGCGTAGTGGACGCGGCCAGAGCCGTCGAGCACGACGATCGCCTCGGACAGCGAATCGAGGATGGCGGTTGGAAAGGACTCGCTCATCGCGTTGGAGCGCTTCAGCGGACGCAGCACCATGTCAGGCAGCCTGCCGTTCGAGTGCCGGCAGGAAGAAGGCGGCGAGCATGTCGCGCACGCGCTGCGGATCGGCCTCGCGGTTCACCGAGGCGCGAAACTCGGCCGACGATGCCAGACCCTTGGAGTACCAGCCGAGATGCTTGCGGGCCATGCGCGAGCCGGTCTCGATGCCGTAATGCTCGAGCATCGACTCGTAGTGCTCGCGGACGGCGTTGTATTGCTCGGCGAGTGTCGGATCTGGCGTGCGCTCGCCGGTGCGCAGATAGTGCACGACTTGCTGGATGAACCACGGCCGGCCGTAGGCGCCACGCCCGATCATGACGCCGTCGGCGCCGGACTGATCGAGCGCCTGGTCGACCTCCTCGAATGTCGTGATGTCGCCGTTGACGATTACCGGTAGTTTGGTCGCAGCCTTGACCTCGCGGACGAATGCCCAGTCGGCGCGGCCGTCGTAGAACTGGCAGCGCGTGCGACCGTGGACGGTGAGCATCTTGATGCCACACTCCTCGGCGATGCGAGCGAGATTGGGGGCATTGCGGTTGGTCGAGTCCCAGCCGGTACGCATCTTGAGCGTCACCGGCAGCTTCACGGCCTTGGCCGTGGCTTCGAGGATCTTCGCGGCATGGACTTCATCGCGCATCAGCGACGAGCCGGCGTGGCCGTTCACGACCTTCTTCACCGGACAACCGAAATTGATGTCGATGATCGCAGCACCACGGTCTTCATTCAGCTTGGCGGCATCGGCCATCACCTCAGGCTCGCAGCCAGCGAGCTGGACAGCCATGGGAAACTCCTCGGCGGAGTTCTTGGCCATGAGCAAAGTCTTCCGGTTCTCGCGAACCATGGCGACTGACGCGATCATTTCAGACACGACGAGGCCTGCCCCCGTCCGCTTCACCATGCGGCGGAAGGGCATGTCGGTGACTCCCGACATCGGCGCCAGGATGACAGGGTCGTCAATGCGGACCGGGCCGATATCGAGGGATTTGAGGCGCGGTGTCAGGTTCTTGCCTCTGATTAGTTTTTAAGCATCTTGTGCAGTGCACAATAATTGAGCGAGAAATAGCCGGTCCGGCGGAATCAGGCAAGCGCTTCAAGTGCATCGTAAGCGGCCCAATGTTATCAACAGCCTGTGACCACCTGCACCGCTCTAATCGTCGCCGCTGGCCGAGGAACCCGCTTTGGGGGCCCTCTGCCCAAGCAATACGCGGTTTTGGGCAGTCAGATGGTTCTCAGGCGCACTATAGAGGCCCTCCGATTGGCCCCTGCTGTCGCGGCCATCCAGGTGGTCATCGCGACGGAAGACCGCAGCACCTATGAGGTCGCCGTGGCCGGTCTCGGTCTCGATCCACCCGTCGAAGGCGGCGCCACCCGCCAGCGCTCGGTCCTGAACGGCCTGGAAGCCCTCGCTCATGTGCCACCCGACTTTGTCGCCATCCACGACGCAGCCCGTCCATTTATTCGACCGGACGACATCGCGGCCTGTCTCGCCGCCGCCCAGGCGACCGGCGTCGACGGCGCGGTGCTGGGCGTCCCGCTCGCCGACACGCTAAAGCGCGCCGGCGAAGACGGTGCCATCGAGGCCACGGTGCCGCGCACCCGTCTATGGCGCGCCCAGACGCCGCAAATCTTCCGCTTCGACAGACTGCTGGCAGCTCATCGCGCCGCGTCAGGGCTCGCCGAGTCGGAGGCCACGGCGATGACCGACGATGCTGCGGTGGCCGAGCGCGCCGGATTGCGGATCGTCATGGTGGCGGGCAGCGAGGAAAACCGCAAAATAACCACAGCAGAAGATCTGCAGCGGGTGGAGACGATGGAAACGCGGACAGCATTCGGCTTCGACGTGCACGGCTTCGGCCCGGGCAAGGCCGTCATGCTGGGCGGCGTTTCGATTGCACACACCCATACGCTTGCCGGTCATTCTGATGCGGACGTAGCGTTGCATGCGCTGACCGATGCCGTGCTGGGCGCGATCGGCGCCGGCGACATCGGCAAGCATTTTCCGCCGTCGGACCCGCAGTGGCGTGGCGTCTCGTCCGACCGCTTCCTCAAGCGCGCCGTTGAGCTGCTCGCGGCACGCGGCGGCCGCATCGTTCATCTCGATCTCACGCTGGTCTGCGAAGCGCCGCGCATCGGCCCGCATCGCGACGCCATGATCGCCAGCATCGCGCGCATTGCAGGAGTCGATCCAGGTCGGGTCAGCGTCAAGGCCACGACCACCGAAGGTCTGGGCTTCACCGGTCGTCGGGAGGGCATTGCCGCCAACGCCGTCGCCACAGTGGAACTGCCAAATGTTCGATCATGAAATAAGGGAAGCCGCCGAACGCGTGCTGCTGTCGTGCCGCAGGAACGGCCTGAAGGTCGTGACGGCGGAGTCCTGCACCGGCGGGCTGGTGGCGGCCGCCTTGACGGCGATCGCCGGTTCCTCCGACGTCGTCGAGCGCGCCTTCGTCACCTATTCCAATGAGGCCAAGCGCGAAATGCTGGGCGTGCCATGGGATGCCATCCTCGGCCATGGCGCCGTCAGCGACCCGGTAGCTCGCGCCATGGCGGCGGGCGCCCTCGCCCGCTCAGGCGCCGACATCGCGGTTTCGGTCACCGGTATCGCCGGCCCCGGCGGCGGCTCGGCCGACAAGCCAGTCGGGTTGGTGCATTTCGCGGCGGTACGCACCGGCTCCGATCCCGTCGCCGAGCAGCACATCTTTCCGGGCGACCGTGACGCCATCCGCCGCGTGTCGGCGATCACCGCGTTGACGATGCTGGCGCGGCTAGCGGAGCGCTAGGCTTGCCGTAGAGCGCCGCAGCGCGCGCTTCGAACGCCGAAACCATCCGTTTCACCGCTTCGGCGAACAGGATGCGCAAGGTCTGCTGGAGCAGAATCGAACGGAATTCGAACTCCAGCTCAAACTCGATCTGCGTTCCCGCGGGATGGGGACGGAAAATCCAGCGGCTAGTAAGCTTGCAGAAGGGACCGTCGATGCCCTCGGTGTCGATGCGTGGGCCGCTGGCATGATCGGGCGCCAGGATGACGCGCGAGACGAATTTTTCGTGGAACGGGCCGAAGCCGATCACCAGCTCGTCGGTCTCGATGTTGCCCTCGCGCTTGCGCACGCGCGCCGCCAGGCACCACGGCAGGAATTCGGGGTAGCGCTCGACATCGGCCACCAGGGCGAAGAGCTGCTGGGGCAGATAGGCCACGATCCGGCGCTCGCCGTGACGCGTCACGGCAACGCTAGCTCCCGAGCTTGTCGCGGCGTGCCGCCCTGAGGCGCGCGAAGTCCTCGCCGGCGTGATAGCTCGAGCGCGTGAGCGGCGAGGCTGAGACCATCAGGAAGCCCTTGGCGCGGGCGATCGAGGCCAGCTCGTCGAATTCGGCCGGCGTCCAGAAGCGGCCGATCGGCGCGTGCTTGGGCGTCGGCTGCAGGTACTGGCCGACAGTCAGGAAATCGACGTCGGCGGCGCGCAGATCATCCATTACCTGAGCAATCTCCTCGCGCGTTTCGCCGAGACCCACCATCAGGCCGGACTTTGTGAACATCGCGGCGTCGATCTCTTTGACGCGCGACAGCAGGCGCAACGACGTGAAGTAGCGCGCGCCGGGCCGGATCGTCGGATAGAGCCGCGGCACCGTTTCGAGATTGTGGTTGAAGACGTCAGGCCGCGCTGCGACCACGGTTTCGATCGCGCCGTCCTTGCGCAGGAAGTCCGGCGTCAGGACTTCGACTGTCGTGGTCGGCGCCGACTTGCGTAGGGCGCCGATCACGTCGGCGAAATGCCCTGCCCCGCCATCTAGAAGATCGTCGCGGTCGACCGACGTCACGACGACGTGGCCCAACGCCAGCTTGCCGACCGCTTCGGCGATGTTGGCCGGCTCGTGAGGATTGAGTGCGCCGGGCTTGCCGGTGGCGACGTTGCAGAAGGCGCAGGCGCGGGTGCAGACCTCGCCCATGATCATGAAGGTGGCGTGCTTGTGCTTCCAGCACTCACCGATGTTCGGGCAGGCCGCCTCCTCGCAGACGGTCGACAGGCCGAATTCGCGCATCACGCGCTTGGTCTCGGCGTATTCCGGCGAATTCGGCGCTCGCACGCGGATCCAGTCGGGTTTGCGGCGGATCGGATTGTCGGGCCGGTGCGCCTTTTCGGGATGACGCTCGGCGCGGCTCAGAACGGGTTTTTCCAGCGGCCCGTCCATGACTCAGGACTCGTGCATGTAGTTGGCCAGCACCTGCAGCACACGATCCTCGACCAGATCGACGCCGACTTCGCCCAGGTCGTACTCCTCAACCTCGCCCTTGGCCTCGGCCTGGCCGACATTGACGTCGCTGAAGTAGACCGCCATGCCGACCGGAAACACCGCCTTGAATGACACCGCAAGCGGCATCTCAATAACCGGCCGGCTGCTGATCGGCATCTGGAAGCGGCACATCATGTCGGCGGGCGCCGATCCCGGCAGGTAGTAGGCGCCGGTGTCGACGATCTGGGCCGCGCAGGTTGCCGCGCTCGCAGAGAAGCTGCAAGCGCTCCATGGTCGGCAGCACGCCGTTCACCAGCACGACGCGCGAGGCCTGGAAGAAGACCTGCTTGTGGGCGTGTGCTCCTCGGCCCGACGCTCGGCCTTGATGCGCTGGCGCTCGGCTTTCTCCTGCTGGCCCGCAGGATGTAGGAGAGGATTTCTTCGTCGCTGCGCATGACGCCCTAGATATGGAGCGTCCGGCCGTAGGCCGCCAGTACCGACTCGTGCATCATTTCCGACAGCGTCGGATGCGGGAACACGGTGGCCATCAACTCGGCTTCGGTGGTCTCCAGCGTACGCGCGACGCTGTAGCCCTGGATCAGCTCGGTGACTTCGGCGCCGATCATATGGGCGCCCAAAAGCTCGCCGGTCTTGGCGTCGAAGATCGTCTTGATGAAGCCCTCGGGCTCGCCAAGGGCGATCGCCTTGCCGTTGCCGATGAAGGGAAATTTACCAATCTTTACATTCAGGCCTTTGGCCTTGGCGGCCGCCTCGGTCATGCCGATGCTGGCGACCTGGGGTTGGCAATAGGTGCAGCCCGGGATGTTGGCCGTGTTCATGGCATGCACGCCCTTGACGCCGGCGATCTTCTCGACGACCAGCACGCCCTCGTGCATCGCCTTGTGCGCGAGCCAGGGCGGACCCGCGACGTCGCCGATGGCATAGACGCCGGGCTCGCCGGTGAAGCCCCACTGATCGATCACGATGTGGGTCTTCTCGACCTTCACCTTGGTGCCCTCAAGACCGAGGTTTTCCACGTTACCCACGATTCCCACAGCGCTGATGACGCGGTCGACGGTGATCTCCTGGCTCTTGCCGCCGGAGGTGATCGTGGCCGTCACCTTGTCGGCCGCCTTCTTCAGGTTGCTGACCGTGGCGCCCGTCAGGATCTTCATGCCCTGCTTCTCGAAGGCGCGCTTGGCAAAAGCCGAGACCTCCTCGTCCTCGACGGGCAGGATGCGGTCGAGCACTTCGCAGACCGTCACTTCGGCTCCCATAGTGCGATAGAAGCTCGCGAACTCGATGCCGATGGCGCCCGAGCCGATGACCAGCAGCGATTTCGGAAACGCCGGCGGCACCATCGCTTCCTTGTAGCTCCACACCAACTTGCCGTCGGACTCGAGGCCAGGAAGCTGGCGCGCGCGCGCACCGGTGGCGAGGACGATGTTCTTGGCGGTGAGCGTGACATTGCTCTTGTCGTTCAGTGCCACCGCGAGCTTGCCGCTGCCCGCCAGCTTGGCGTGGCCGTCGAACACCGTGACCTTGTTCTTCTTCATCAGGCCTTTGACGCCGTTGCTGAGCTGGCTCGCCACCTTGCGCGAGCGAGCGACGATCTTGGCCGGGTCGAACGAAACCTCCTTCACCGACAGGCCGAAATCCTCGGCGTGCTTGAAGAGGTTGTAGACCTCCGACGTCCGCAGCAGCGCCTTGGTCGGAATGCAGCCCCAGTTGAGGCAGATGCCGCCCATGTGCTCGCGCTCGACGACGGCGGTTTTCATCCCGAGCTGTGCGGCGCGGATCGCCGCGACGTAGCCGCCCGGTCCGCCGCCCACGATGATGATGTCGAAACTGGTCTCGGCCATGCCCGTCTCCTAGACCAGCATCGACGCGGGTTGCTCGATATAGCCGCGCAGCGTCTGGAGATACTGCGCACCCATGGCGCCGTCGACGACGCGATGATCGACCGCCAGCGTGCAATTCATCATGCTGCGGATGACCATCTCGCCCTTGCGCGCGACCACGCGCTCCTCGCCGACGCCGACCGCCAGGATCATCGCCTGAGGTGGATTGATGATGGCGGCAAAGCTCGTGACGCCAAACATGCCGAGGTTGGAGATGGTGAAGCCGCCGCCCTGGAACTCCTCGAGCTTGAGCTTGCCGATCTTGGCGCGGGCCGCGAGGTCCTTCATCTCGGACGCGATCTGGGCCAGGCCCTTCATGTCGGCATTCCGCACGATCGGCGTGATCAGGCCGCGGTCGGTGGCGACGGCGACGGAGATGTCAACCGCGCCGTACTGGATCATCTCGTCCTCGGTCCACGAGGCATTGCACTCGGGATGATCGCGCAGCGCCTTGGCGCAGGCCTTGATCACCATGTCGTTGACCGAAACCTTCACGCCCTTCTTCTTTTCGGCGACCGCATTGATCGCCTGGCGCGCCGCCAGCAGCGCGTCGATCTCGAATTCACCGGTCAGGTAGAAATGCGGCACGAGCTGCTTGGACTCGAGCATGCGCCGCGCGATCACCTTGCGGATGGCGGTGTGCGGCGCGCGCGTATCGCCGGGCGCGGCGAAAACCGGCTGTGGCTGGGCCGCGGGTGCCGCCCTGGGCGCTGCCGCCGGAGTCGGAGCCGGCGCAGCACCGGACTTCGCGCCCTCGACGTCGGCCTTGACGATGCGGCCATTCGGTCCGCTACCAGGTACCTTCGAGAGGTCGAGCCCTTTGTCGGCGGCGATGCGGCGCGCGAGTGGTGTCGCGAAAACGCGGTCACCCGATGGCTTGGCTGCAGGCGTCGGTGCTGGGGCCGCCGCGGGCTTTGCCGGTGCGGCCGGCGTCGGCGCCGGAGCGGCCACTTTCGGCGCAGCTGCAGAAGCTGGAGCGGTTGCGGCCGCCGCAGGAGCCGGTGACGCTTTCTCACCCTCCTCCAGCAGCACGGCGATGACGGCGTTCACCGCCACGCCTTCGGTGCCTTCGGGCACGACGATCTGGCCGATCTTGCCTTCGTCGACGGCTTCGACTTCCATCGTCGCCTTGTCGGTCTCAATCTCGCACAGCACCTGGCCCGACTTGACGTTATCGCCCACCTTGACGTGCCACTTGGCGAGCTTGCCCTCTGTCATCGTCGGCGACAGCGCGGGCATCAGGATGTTGATGGCCATGGCGTGGTCTCCGGCGCGTCAGCGATAGCAGACCGCACGCGCGGCCTCGACGATGTTGGCGGCTTGCGGCAACGCCATCTTCTCGAGGTTGGCGGCGTAGGGCAATGGAACATCGAGCCCGGTCACGCGCTTGACCGGCGCGTCGAGCCAGTCGAAGGCCTCTTCCATCATCTGCGCCGCAAGCTCCGAGCCGATGCCGGCAAAAGCCCAGCCCTCCTCCACCGAGACCAGGCGGTTGGTCTTCTTCACCGAGGCGACGATGGTCTCGGTGTCGAACGGCCGCAGGCTGCGCAGATTGATCACCTCGGCGTCGATGCCGAGCTTCGCCAGTTCCTCGGCGGCGGCCAGCGCCTTGCCGACCATGATCGAGAAGGCGACGATGGTGACGTCCTTGCCCACGCGCTCAATCTTGGCCTTGCCGATCGGCAGGATGAATTCGGGATCGTCCGGCACGTCGAACTGCTGGCCGTATAAAATCTCGTTCTCGAGGAAGATCACCGGATTGGGATCGCGGATCGCGGCCTTGAGCAGGCCCTTGGCGTCGGCCGCGCTCCACGGCGACAGCACGCGCAGGCCCGGGACATGGGCGTACCAGCTGGCGTAGCACTGCGAATGCTGGGCGCCAACGCGGGCCGCCGCACCGTTGGGGCCGCGGAAGACTAGTGGGCAGCCCATCTGGCCGCCCGACATGTAAAGCGTTTTGGCCGCCGAGTTGATGATCTGGTCCATCGCCTGCATGGCGAAGTTGAAGGTCATGAACTCGACGATCGGCTTTAGCCCGCCGAACGCGGCACCGACGCCAAGACCCGCAAATCCGTGTTCGGTGATCGGCGTGTCGATGACGCGCTTGTCCCCGAACTCCTCGAGCAGGCCCTGGCTCACCTTGTAGGCGCCCTGGTACTGCGCAACCTCCTCGCCCATCAGGAAGACCTTGGGGTCGCGGCGCATTTCCTCGGCCATGGCGTCGCGCAAGGCTTCGCGCACCGTCATGCGCACGGTCTTGCCGGGCCATTCCGGCTCAGGTGCGGATGCCGGCGCAAATGGCGCAGCCGATGCAGGAGCGGCTTTAGGCTGTGGCTCGGCCTTGGGCGCTTCGGCTTTTACCGCCGGCGCGGGAGCAGCAGCCGGCGCGACCGCCGCGGAAGCGTTCTCGCCCTCGGCCGCAAGAACGCAGATCGGCGTGTTCACCGCCACGCCTTCGGTACCCTCGGGCACAAGAATTTGTGCGACCGTGCCTTCGTCGACCGCCTCGACCTCCATGGTCGCCTTGTCGGTCTCGATCTCGCACAGCACCTGGCCAGATTTGACGACGTCGCCGACCTTCACATGCCACTTCGCCAGCTTGCCCTCGGTCATGGTCGGCGACAGGGCGGGCATTAGGACCTGAATGGACATGGATCAGGCCTTCAGAATGTCGGTCCACAGCTCCGACGGATCGGGCTCGGGACTGTGCTGGGCGAATTCGACGGCGTCGTTGACGATCTTGCGGATCTCGCCATCGACTTCCTTGAGTGCCGCCTCGTCGGTCATCTTGCCGTCGATCAGGCGCTTGCGGACATGGTCGATCGGATCGCGCTCGTTGCGGAACTTGTCGACCTCTTCCTTGCTGCGGTACTTGGCCGGGTCGCTCATGGAATGGCCGCGATAGCGGTAGGTCTGCATCTCCAGCAGATAGGGCCCCTGCCCGCTGCGAGCATGCTCGACCGCGCGGTCGCCGGCTTCTTTCACCGCGAGAACGTCCATGCCGTCGATGCGCTCGCCGGGAATACCGAAGGCGTCACCGTGGCGGTAAAGCTCGGTGGTTGCCGAGGAGCGCTCGACCGAGGTGCCCATGGCGTAGCGGTTGTTCTCGATGATGTAGACCACCGGCAGCTTCCACAGGGCGGCCATGTTCATGGCCTCGTAGACCTGGCCTTGGTTGGCGCTGCCGTCGCCGAAATAGGTCAGCGAGACGTTCTTTGTACCGTTGTACTTGTGGGCGAAGGCGAGACCGGTGCCGATCGGCACCTGGGCACCGACGATGCCGTGGCCGCCATAAAAATTTTTCTCGCGGCTGAACATGTGCATCGAGCCGCCCTTGCCTTTGGAATATCCGCCGCTGCGCCCCGTGAGCTCGGCCATAACCCCGCGCGCTTCCATGCCGGCGGCGAGTATATGGCCGTGATCGCGATACGAGGTCACCACCGCATCCTGGGGCGTGATCGCCGACTGCATGCCGACGACCACCGCTTCCTGGCCGATATAGAGATGGCAGAAGCCGCCGATCAGTCCCATGCCGTAGAGCTGCCCGGCACGCTCCTCGAAGCGGCGGATCAGCAGCATGTCGCGATAGTATTTCTTGAGCTGCTCAGCGCTCACACTGTTGTCGCCGGGCCTGGATTTCTCGGGAAGTGATTCGACCTTCGGCTTCGTGGCCGGCTTCGCCATAGGGATTACCCCTCACAACTGCCCCTTGCGGCTTATAGCATCGCGCAGTCGGAGGTGCTTGATCTAGCTGGAAAAATCGGCGCCGCTCGCGGTGCGACGCAGCAATTGAGCGATTGTTTGCAAACGAAGGCGTGTGCCGATAGTTTATTTCAGATCGCCCGTTTGGTGAGCGAGGCGTCAGCGTGTAGGCGTGAAGACCACGATGTCGTCGCGTCGCGAGTAGTTGAGCAGCCCGCGAGCGCGTTCGTCGAGCATGTCGGGGTCGAGACTCTGATTGCGCAGCGCCGCGACGCGGCGCTCCCAGATCTTCCGCGTCGCTTCGGCTTCGGCGAGGTTCTGCCCGGCGATCTGCACTTCGCGCTGGAGCTGGGCCATGGCGAGCAGGCCGCGATCGCCGTTGACGAGGTGGTAGCCGAAATAGCCGAACACCGTCGCGAACATCAGCGGCGCCAGGATCTGTCTCGGCCAAAACAACATATGCGATCTATCCCGCCACATAAAGCAACATCTTGTAGGCTTTAGTCAAGAATTTTCGTTTATTTCGAGGCTCTTAGAGCCATCAGCAGACCTGAAATCACACAGGCAAGCCCGACAAGGGCAGACACCGGCAGCGGCTCGCTGAGCAGCAGCGTACCGCCCAGCGTCGCCGTGATGGGGCTCAATCCCAGGAACATCGTCACCAGTATCGGCGGCGCGCGGCCGAGGGCATAGACCCAGAGAAAGAACCCGATGCCGCTCGACACGCCGATGAAGACGATCGCCGCCCATTCGATCGCGGAAAAGTGCGGCCAGGCCGAGAAGAACCCCTCGCCCGCCGCCAGCGCCGCGAGAAAGCCGACGGCGATCAGCATGGCAAGCGCGGTGACGTGCAGCGCCGAATAGCGCACGACATAGGGCGGATAGCCCACCGAACACGCAGCACCACAGAACGCCGCCGCGAGTGCCGCCAGCGCACCGAGCCAGGGTGATTGTTCCGCCAGGGCCGGCGCCAGCGCGTCCCCGCCCAAAGCGATCGCGACTCCGAGGACGCTAAGCGCCGAGCCCGCGGCTCTGCGCGCCGTCAGCACGTCGTGCCGCAGGCCGACCGACAACAGCATGGTCATCAGCGGGGATGTCGCAAAGAGCAGCGAAGCGCGCGCCGAGGGAATGTGCAGCAGGGAAAAATTGAGTAGCACGATCAGGGTGCGGAATTGTCCAATACCCAAAAGGCCGATCGGCAGTATGTCGCGCCGGTCGATCGGCATGCGCGGCTGCAGGAGCAGCACCGGCACGAGGCAAAGGAAGCCGATGCCGTAACGCAGGAACCCAAGCGACGCCGGCCCAGCGGCATCGACGACGTAGCGCGTGGCGACTATCGAGGCGCCGACCTGAAAGCCGGTGCCGGCCGCCGCCCACAGCGCCAGCGCCCTCCCGCTCATTTTGGGCCGTTCACTTGAGATCCAGCGACCAGTATTGCCCCACCAGCTTCTGGCCGAAGCTGTGGTGGCGCTCTTCCTTTTCGAGACGGAAGCCGGCAGCGATGTAGATCTTGCGCGCCGCCGCCAGGATATCGTTGGTCCACAGGATCAGGCGTCGGTACCCCTTGGTACGCGCGTCCTCGATGCATTCGCCGACCAGCCGTCCGCCGATTCCGAGACCGCGCACCGAGGGCTCGACATAGAGCATACGCAGCTGGCCCGTAGCTTTGCCGGCCTTGACGAGAAAGACCGAACCGACGATCTCGCCGTTGCGCTCGGCTATCCAGCAGCGCTCGCGGCGCGGATCGTAGTTGGCGACGAACTTACCGGCGATCTCCGCCAGAATCGATTCGAAGCTGCCGTTCCAGCCGTGCTCCTGGGCGTAGAGTTGGGTCTGGCGGCGGATGATCCAGCCCATGTCACCTGGCAGATGCGGGCGCAGCACGTAAGCCGCCCTCTTCTCGTCCGGTTCCTCGAGCAGACGCTCGACCGTCTCCAGCGCCGCGACCAGTTCTTGCTGCTTGGCCGCGGGCAATCCGGAAAGCAGGTTGGCGAGGTCTTCCTTGGACTGCTGGTTCATTGCGCCCCAGAGCTTCTGGCCCTTGGCGGTCAGCGTAAGCCTGGTTGCCCGCTTGTCGGTGGCCGAGCGCTCCCGCGCGATGCAGCCCCGTTTCTCGAGCGACTTCAGCAGCCGGCTGACATAGCCGGGATCAAGGCCGAGGTCGTGACAGAGTTCCTGCGCCGTCGGCGCGTCGCGGTTGGAGATTTCATAGACCAGCCGCCCCTCGGGCAGGGTGAAGGGACTGTGCAGCAGCGTCTCTTCCAGGACGCCGATACGCCGGGTGTAGAAACGCGAGAAGCGACGGACCGCCTCGATGCGGGATTCGAGGGTAGACCCTGCCATGGCAACCTCCGATAAGGTTGCCATCGTCAATCAATTGATTGCTGTAGTCAACTATCTCAGGATGGACGTGCCGGCATAGTTCGCCTGGGTGCCGAGCTGTTCCTCGATGCGCAGGAGCTGGTTGTACTTGGCCAGGCGATCGGAGCGCGACAGCGAGCCGGTCTTGATCTGGCCGCAGTTCGTTGCCACTGCGAGATCGGCGATGGTCGAATCCTCCGTTTCGCCGGAGCGGTGGGACATTACGGCCCCATAGCTGGCGTTGCGGGCCATGGAGACGGCTTCCATGGTCTCGGTCAGGGTGCCGATCTGGTTGACCTTGATCAGGATGGCGTTGGCGATGCCGTCCTTGATGCCCTGAGCCAGGCGCTTGGGGTTGGTGACGAAGAGGTCGTCACCCACGAGTTGGACCTTCTTGCCGATGCGGTCGGTCAGCGCCTTCCAGCCGGCCATGTCGTCCTCGGCCATGCCGTCCTCGATCGACACGATCGGGTAGCGGCCGACGAGGCCTGCGTAGTAGTCGACCATGCCGCCGGCATCGAGCGACTTGCCTTCGCCTTCGAGCTCGTACTTGCCCTTCTTGAAGAACTCGGTCGAGGCCGGATCGAGCGCCAGCATGACATCCTCGCCCGGCTTGTAGCCGGCCTTCTCGATCGACTTCATGATGAAGCTGAGTGCCTCGTCGGCAGTGGCGAGGTTGGGGGCAAAGCCGCCCTCGTCGCCGACGTTGGTGTTGTGGCCGGCGTCCTTGAGCTGGCCGCGCAGGACGTGGAAGATCTCCGAACCCATGCGCAGCGCGTCGGCGAAGCGGGCCGCCTTCACCGGCATGATCATGAATTCCTGGATATCGATCGGATTGTCGGCATGCACGCCGCCGTTGATGATGTTCATCATCGGCACCGGCAGCAGCGACGCCTGGCTGCCGCCGACATAGCGGTAGAGCGGCAGGCCGCTGTCCATGGCGGCGGCCTTGGCGACGGCCAGCGATACGCCGAGAATGGCATTGGCGCCCAGCCGCGCCTTGTTGGGCGTGCCGTCGAGCTCGATCAGGGCGCGGTCGATCTTGATCTGCTCGCTGGCCTCGAGGCCGGCCAGCAGGTCCATCATGTCGGCGTTGACCGCCGCCACCGCCTTTAGCACGCCCTTGCCACCGTAACGCGCCTTGTCGCCATCGCGCAGTTCGACCGCCTCATGCGCCCCGGTCGAGGCACCGGACGGCACGGCGGCGCGGCCCATGGCGCCGCTTTCCAGTTCGACTTCGACCTCGACGGTGGGGTTGCCGCGGCTGTCGAGAATTTCGCGGGCGCGGATATCGGCAATGGCGCTCATCGGACGAACTCCTTGGGGGACGCGGTTTCGCAGATCGCGGTTTCTCTAGCCGCGCGTCTGCCGCGGAGCAAGTCACGGTGCCCAGAGGAGTGAAGCGGATGTCCAGTCTTTGCGGCATGGAGCGGACGGCACAGGATCGATCATCGCGACGGAGAGGTCGCGTGGCCCGAGTTCAATCCGGCTTCACTCCGCGACAGCGAGCATTTGGCCGGCGATGCCGACAACGAATACGCGATGATCGACAGCACCATTGTTCGCGCCCATCAGCACAGTGCCGGGGCGCGAAAAAAACGGCCAGGACGAAGCGATCGGCCGCAGCAAAGGTCGATTGAGCACGAAGATCCATGCGCTTGTCGATGCCTTGGGCAATCCCTTGGCGTTCCTGCTGACGCCGGGCCAAGCCCACGATCTGGCGGGGGCCGATGCGCTGTTGCCGCAGATGGCCGCCGATACGCTGCTTGCCGACAAGGCCTTCGATGCCGACCAGCGGGTGATCGAGCGGTTGGCAGGGGCTGGAAAAACCGCCGTGATCCCTCCCAAAAGCAATCGCAAGAATCCTCGCACCTACGACAGAGAACTCTACAAGGCTCGTCACCTGATCGAGAACTTCTTCTGCAAGCTCAAGCAACTCCGCGCCATCGCAACACGCTACGACAAAACGGCGCGCAACTTCCTCGCCGCAATCTACCTCGCCGCCTCTGCAATCTGGCTTAATTGAGGACATGCCCTAGTCAGCGAGTCCATGCGTGATCCCTTGCGGCTTGCGGCGCGTTATCGCGGTGAAGAGCGCCAGAAGAATGAAGATGGTGACGACCAGGAAGATCATGCGCGGCTGGCCACGGTCCATCAGCCAGCCATAGAGCAGCGGGGCGACCATGCCGCCGAGATTGAATCCCGTGGAGACGAAGCCGAAGACCTTGCCGAACGAGCCCGGCGGCGTGACCGCACGCACCATCATGTCGCGCGAGGGCTGGATGATGCCGTTCAGAAGACCGCCGACCGACATCACCGCGATCAGAAGGAAGGTCGGCAGGTTCACCCAGCCCAGAAGCATCGCCATGGTCGAGGTGCAGGCAAAGCCCACTGCCGCGACGCGTTCGTGGTGCACCGTGCGGTCGGCGATGATGCCGCCCAAGAGAACGCCGAAGGCGCTGAGCAGCAGGAAGCCGGAGAGTGCCACATTGGCGGTCGACGCCGGCGTGTCCCACAGCACGCCCAGCGCCACCACCGAGAAGGTCTGGATGCCGCCGTTGGCCATGGCGAGGCAGATGAAGAATAGCAGGTTGCGCAGCACCGGCCCGCTCATCAGCAGGTCGAGGCCGACGCCGGACTTCCCCGTGCCCTTGGGCTGCCGCACGGTTCTCGGCAGGACGCTGCCGGCCACGATCAGCAGCAGGGCGGCGGCGATGGACAGCACGGCGGCGAACACGAAGGCGCCCTGCCAACCCCAGATCGCAGCACAACCCAGCACCAGGGCCGGCGCCAGTCCCGAGCCGAGGTAGCCTGCGAAGGTGTGGATCGAGAAGGCCTTGCCGATGCGCTTGCCGTCGATGGCCGAGGACAGGATGGAATAGTCGGCGGGGTGATAGACGGTATTGGCGAGGCCGAGGAAGCCATAGGCCACGAGGAACAGCCAGTAGACCGGCAGCAGGGCGGCCACCAGCAGCGCGCCGGCGCTGATCAGCAGGCCACAGGTCAGCATGACGCGCGGGCCGATGCGGTCGACGAGGAAGCCGGCCGGCGTCTGCAGCGCCGCCGAGATGACGTTGTAGGCGGTCAGCGCCAGGCCGATCTGGATATAGTCGACGCCGAAGGCCTCGCGCACCGGACCGAAGATCGGCGGCAGCAGCATCAGGTGGAAGTGGCTGACGAAATGCGCCGTCGCGACCAGCGCGATCACGCGCGCGTCCTTGCTCCAGCCGGCGCCGGCCGTTACGGGCGGCGAGGCGAGCGCGTCACTCGTCGACGACATGGGTCTTCAGGACGCCGATGCCGGAGATCTCGACCTCGAGCTTGTCGCCGGCCTTCATCCACAGCGGCGGCTTGCGCCCGGCGCCGACGCCGTCCGGCGTGCCGGTGGCGATGATGTCGCCGGGGTTGAGGGGCGTGAAGGTCGAGACGTATTCGATGATGGTGGCGACGTCGAAGATCATGTGGTCGGTGGTGTCGTGCTGCACGACGTTGCCGTTCAGCCGGGTCGTGAGCTCGAGCGCCTGCGGGTCGGTGATGACGTCGGCCGTCACCATCCACGGGCCCATCGGCGCCGTGCCAGGGAAGTTCTTGCCCGCCGTCACCGAGTGCTTCTGGAAGTCGCGCACCGAGCCGTCGACGAAGCAGGTGTAGCCGGCAACGACCGACAGCGCGCGCGGCCGTGACACCTGCCGGCAGGCCTCGCCGATCACGATGGCGAGCTCGCCCTCGAAGTCGAAGTCGGCCGAGGCGCTGGGGCGGATCATGGCGCCGCCGTGCGGCAGCAGGGTGTCGGTGAGGCGCGCGAACACGCTCGGCGCCTTGGGCAGTTCGCGGCCCATCTCGCCGACGTGGCTGGAATAGTTGAGGCCGACGCAGAGGATCTTCTGCGGGTCGGGAATCACCGGCAGGAGTTCGACGTCCTCCATCTTGAAATCGGCGCGCTGGCCCTTGGCGGCGGCGGCCAGCTGGTCGAGCGCCTTGCCGGCGATGGCGGCGCGCAACGACGGCCAGCGCTCGCCCAGCCGGGCCGACAGATCGACAATGCCGCCCTCGACGGCCGCCCCGAATTTGGCTGCGCCCGCATGGCGAAAACTCAATAACCGCATGGGGCGGACCCTAAGGCGATCCGATCAGTTTTGCGAGCCCTCTGGACAGCCCGACACTGTCGACGGGCGCCGGCATGGCGAGCGTTCCGGTCTTCGCCTTGGCGGGCTTCTGCCGTGCCAGGCCCTCGGCCATGGCGATGGCGCAGGCCACGCCGTCGAGCAGCGGGACGCGGTGGTGTTGGGATTGATGAGGAGAATCTCGGTCATTTGCTCTTCCGCTGGGGGCGCGCCACTCCAGTGGCGCGTCTTGTCTGGAACGCATATCGCGCCACTGGAGTGGCGTGCCCCCAGCAGGGCTAAAGCTGCATGACTTCCTTCAGCCGTGCGACGTCGTGGTTCTCGCCGATCGAGAGCGCGCAGATGCGCGAGATGTGGGTGATCGGCAGGCCGCTTTCCTTGGCCCAGGCGTTGAACTGCGCCTGGACCGCGCGAAGATCCTTCTTCGAGGTGCCCTTGGTGATCGGCACACCCGCATCGCGCAGGCAGAGCAGCACGTCGCCGGACAGCACGAAGGCATCCCAGCCGAGGAAGCGCAGCAGGTATTGCGCGCTGTAGCCACCCAGCCGCGAGCCGCGCTTGGCGAGGACTTCGAGCAGGCCGACCTGATCGTCGGCCGGCCAGTTGGCCAGAAATTTGCCGAAGCTGCCGTGTTCGGCGGCGATGTCGCTCACGAACTTCGCATTGACGCGCACCGCCTTGATGTTGGTCGGGTTGCGCACGATGCGCTTGTCGGCGGTCAGCGCTTCCCAGAACTCGGCGGGCTGGAACAGCAGCCGCTTGGGATTGAAGCCGAGGAAGGCCTCCTCGAAGCCCGGCCATTTCTTGTCGATGACGTCCCACACGAAGCCGGCGCAGAAGACGCGGCAGGCGATCTCCGACAGCGCGCGGTCGTCGGGCAGCTTGGCCAGCGCCTTGTTGTTGGGTTTCTTCGGCATCAGCGAGACCAGCACCTTGGCGCCGCCCTTGCGCTTCTCGGCGCGGGCACGGATCGATTTGAAGGAAACGCGCGCCATCAGCCCGTCGCCCCGACCGAAGCGTAGCGTAGCGAAGCGCAGTGGAGGGACCTCTTTTTGCATCGGACGAAAAAAGGCCCCTCGGCTACGCCCGGGGCGACGGGGGATGCGACCATCTTCTACTCCAGCCAGCCGTCGAAGAAGTCGAAGACGTTGGCCTTGAACAGCCCGTGCGCGATCATCGAGAAGTGGTCGCAGCCCGGCAAGGTCACCGCCTTGGCGCCGGCGATGGCCGAGGCCAGGCCCTGCGGCGGGCCGGCCAGCTCATCGCGCGCGCCGGCGATCACGAGAGTCGGACGGCGGATGGCAAACAGCGCGTCCTTGGTAATCGGCGCGCGCGGTCCGCGCGAGCAGGCGGCCAGCGCGAGGCGGTCCTCCTTCTGCTCGTCGGCGAAGTGACGAAAACTTTTCAGCATCGGATCGGAGATCGTGTCGGGCGAGGGCGCTTCCATCGCCGCGGCCATCGCGCCTTCCTCGCGCGGCGGATCGAAGATCCTGCCGCCGACGCCGGCGACCACGAGATGATCGATGCGCCCGCCGTCGCTCATCGCCGCCGTCAGCGCGATATGGGCGCCCATGGAGAAACCCAAAAGGTGCACGCGCTCGATGCTGGCGTGGTTCATCAGGTTGAGGACATCGCGCGCCATGGCTTCGCGGTCGTAGAGGGCGGGATCGTGCGGCTTGGCGCTTTCGCCGTGGCCGCGGCAGTCGAGCGCGAGGCCGCGCATGCCCTTGCCGGCGACGGCGTCGTACCAGCCCATGCGCTTCCAGTTCTCGTATTTGTTCGACGAGAAGCCGTGCACCAGCACGATGGCATTGCGCGCGTCCCTGCCGCCGAATTCGTCGTAGGCGAGTGAAAGCCCGTCGGAAGTGAACTGAGGCATGTCTTTCCCTAGCACAACTGCCTCATGTTAGAAGAGACGGCAAAGCGGAGGAAACGAATGGCCGGCAAAATCGGCAGGACGGTGGGGGAATCCCAGCCGTATTGGCCCGACGCGGCCAAAAGGCCGAAGGGGGCACCCAACATCCTGGTCGTGCTATTCGACGATGTCGGCTTCTCCGACCTCGGCTGCTACGGCTCGCCGATTGCCACGCCGACCATCGACGCGCTGGCCGGCGGCGGCCTGCGCTACACCGGCTTTCATACCACCGCGATGTGTTCCACCACGCGAGCGGCACTCTTGACCGGCCGCAACCATCATTCCGTCGGCGTCGGCTGTCTCGCCAATTTCGACTCAGGCTTTCCCGGCTATCGCGGCAAGATCTCTCACGAGGCCGGCACCATCGCCGAAATGCTGCGACCGGTGGGCTATCGCAACTACATGCTGGGCAAGTGGCACGTCACCTCGCTCACCGAGAGCGGCGCTACCGGCCCGTACGACGGCTGGCCGCTCGGCCGCGGCTTCGACCGCTTCTATGGCTTCATGGATGCCGAGACCGACCAGTTCGCGCCCGAGTTGGTACGCGACAACACGCCGGTCGATCCACCGGGCGATTTCGCCAGCGGCTATCACCTCACCGCCGACCTCGTCGACCAGGGCATCCGCTACCTCGCCGATCACGTCGGCGACAATGCCGAGACGCCGTGGCTGATGTGGCTGGCGTTAGGTGCCTGCCATGCGCCACACCAGGCGCCGTTTGACCTGATTCGCAAATACGACAAGCAGTTTGCCAACGGATGGGACGACGAACGCGAGCAGCGCATCGCGCGCCAGAAGAAGACGGGCATCGTGCCGCCGGATACGCGCCTGCCGCCGCGCAACGATCTGGTGAAGCCGTGGGCCGACTTGCCGGACGGCGAGAAGCGCCTCTTCACGCGCCTGCAGGCGGCCTATGCCGCCATGCTCGAGCACGCCGACCGGCATCTGGCGCGGCTGATGAAATTCCTCGATGACTCGGGCCTGCGCGACGACACGCTTGTCATCGTCATGTCCGACAACGGCGCCAGCCAGGAGGGCGGGCCGCTCGGCATGGTCAACGCCATGGGCCCCTATAATCTTCGCCGCGAGCCGATTGACGAGAAGATCGCGCGCATCGACGATATCGGCGGACCCGACACGCATTCCAACTTCCCGCTGGGCTGGGCGATGGCGGCCAACACGCCGCTGCGTCGCTACAAGCAGAATACCCATGGCGGCGGCATCCGCGATCCGCTGGTGATGTCGTGGCCCAGGGGCATCGAGGCGCGCGGCGAGCTGCGCCACCAGTTCTGCCACGCCAGCGATTTGACACCGACGCTGCTGGAGATCGTGGGTGTGCAGCCTCCTGATTCGATCAGCGGCGTGGCGCAGATGCCGATCGAGGGCACGAGCTTTGCCAAAAGCCTCAACGACACCACGGCGCCGGCGAAGGCCAGGCCGCAATACTTCGAGATGTTCGGCCATCGCGGCCTGTGGCAGGGCGGCTGGAAGGCCGTGGCGTTCCATCCGCCGGGCAGCGACTTTGCCGGCGACAAGTGGGAGCTCTTCCATCTCGATCGCGATTTCAGCGAGACCGACGACCTGGCGAGTGATGAGCCCGAGCGGCTGAAGGCCATGATCGAGGAATGGTGGAAGCAGGCCGAGGTCCACAAGGTGCTGCCCCTCGACGACCGCTTCGCGCCGCGCTTCGGCGACAATGCCAAACGCTTCCACGGCCCGCGCCGCAAATTCGTCTTCCACGCCGGCATGGGCCACGTCCCGACCGAGGTCGCGCCCGATGTCCGCAGCCGCACCTACACCATCGAGGCCGACGTGCGGGTCGACGACCCGGCCACAGAGGGAGTGCTGATCGCGCACGGCGACATGACCTGCGGCTATTCCCTCTATGTGAAGGACGGAAAGCTGGTGCACGACCTCAATATCGGCGGCGTGCATCACGTGCTCACGTCGGACCGGCCGATCCCGGCGGGCAACTGCAGGCTCGGCTTCCAGATGCGGCGCAACGAGGGCAAGGGCACCGGCACACTGCTGATCGACGGCGCGCCGGCTGGCTCGCTGGAGACCGAGTACGGTTTCATCAGCTTCATCTCTTGGTCGGGCCTCGATATCGGCCGCGACCGCGGCAGTCCGGTCTCGCACTACGACGCGCCCTTTACCTTCACCGGCACGCTGCGCAAGGTCACGGTGACCATGGACGACGATCAGGCGCTCGATACGAAGGCCGCCGCCGAAGCCGTGCTGGCGCGCGAATGAGTGCTTCTCCCGGAGTGGACAGCGCCTACGCCTGGCGCCTGGCATTCATGTCGACGTTCTGCATCGTCCTGGGCGGCGGCTCTATCTACCTGCCGGTCGTCGCGCTCAAGGAAATCGCCGCCGATTTCGGCAACCAGCGTGCGGTGCCGTCGATGGCCTATATGCTGGGCTTCCTCGGCATGGGGGTGGGTGGTGTGCTGATGGGCTGGCTGGCCGACCGCACCAGCCCGCGCGTGCCGCTGCTGATTGCTGGCGCCTTCATCGCACTTGGCGGCTGGCTGGCGTCGCGTGGTGGTCCGGGGGGTGGCGAGTGGATGCTCTATATCGGCTACGCCCTGCCGCTCGGCTTTTTGGGCAATTCTGCCACCTTCACGCCGGCCATGAACAATATCCAGGGCTGGTTCGACAAGCGCCGCAGCGCTGCAGTCGCCCTGATCTCGGTGGGCCCGGCGCTCTCGGGGTTCATCTGGCCGCAGATCTATCGTGTGCTGCTGCCCGACATCGGCTGGCGCCAGACGCTTGTCGTCTATGGCCTGACGGCCGGCGTGCTGCTCTTCATCTGCGCCCTCTATATCCGGCCCTCGCCGGTGGCGCGCGCGGCCGGCGGCAAGAAGCCGCCGGAGAATCTCGCGGTCATGCCGATGCCCTCGCCGATGCTGATGACGCTCTTGTCGGCCGCGGCCTTCTGCTGCTGCACGGCGATGGCTGTTCCCTTCGTGCACATGGTGGCCTTCTGCGGCGATCTCGGCTTTGCCGCGGCGCGCGGCTCGGAAGCGGTGTCGCTCATCCTGCTGACCGCCATGGCCTCGACCTTCGCCATGGGCCGGCTGTCCGACCATATCGGCCCGATCAAGGTGAGCCTGCTCTGCGCCCTCATCCAGATCGCCTCGCTGGTCGGTTTCGTCTTCGTGCAGGGCCTGTCGGGCATTTACACGCTGTCGGTGATCCACGGCATTCCCTATATCGCCTTCGTCCAGGGCTATGCCCTGATCCTGCGCCACCTCTACGGCCCCACCATCGCCGGCTGGCGGCTGGGCGTCGTCATGCTGTTCGCCATGGCCGGCATGGCGATCGGCGGCTGGCTGGGCGGCGCCATCTTCGATGCGACGCTGTCCTATCGCGCGGCATTCCAGGCGGCGCTGGCCTTCAATCTGCTGAACCTGATGCTGCTCGGCGCGCTCTATCTCACCCAGCGCCGTCATACGCTCGCCCGCATAAGCCTCGGGTGATACGCTGGGTCCCATGAGCAAGGATCACGACCACGATCACGACCACGGCCACGGCCAGGATGTCCCGTCGGACACCGCGCTGCGCGTAAAGGCGCTGGAGTCGCTTCTGGTCGAAAAGGGGCTGGTCGACCCGGCGGCGCTCGACGTCATGGTCGATGCCTTCGAGAACCGTATCGGCCCGCGCAACGGCGCCCGCGTCATCGCCCGCGCCTGGACCGATCCCGCCTATAAGGCGCGCCTGCTCAAGGACGCGACTGCCGCCATCGCCGAGGTTGGCTATGCCGGCGCGCAGGGCGAGCACATGATCGTGGTCGAGAATACGCCGGCCGTTCACAACCTCGTCGTCTGCACGCTGTGCTCCTGCTATCCGTGGCCGGTGCTCGGCCTGCCGCCGGTCTGGTACAAATCCTCGGCCTACCGCTCGCGCGCCGTCATCGACCCGCGCGGCGTGCTGGCTGAGTTCGGCGTCACCTTGCCGACTGATGTCGCGGTGCGCGTCTGGGATTCGACCGCCGAGATCCGCTATCTCGTCCTGCCCGAGCGGCCGGCCGGCACCGACGGCATGGATGCCGAGGCATTGGCGGCGCTGGTGACGCGCGACGCCATGGTCGGCGTAACCAAGGCGAACCTCCCATGAACGGCGTCCACGACATGGGCGGCATGCACGGCTTCGGGCCGGTCCAGCCGGAGGCCAACGAGCCGGTATTCCATGCGCCGTGGGAGGGCCGGGTGCTGGCGATACGCCGTGCCGTCAGCGCCTGGCGGCGCTGGAACATCGATGCTGGCCGCTACACCATCGAGACGCTGCCGCCCGCCGATTATTTGCGCATGAGCTACTACGAGAAGTGGCTGGCCTCGGCGATCAAGCTGCTGCTTCAGGCCGGCCTCGTCACGCCGCGCGAACTGGCGACCGGTCGCCGCGATCCGGCGATGCCTGTCGCGACACCGCCGCTCACCGCCGACAAGGTGCTGGCCAGCCTGAACAGAGGCGGTCCGACGCTTCGCGAGACCTCGGCCACGGCGCGCTTCTCTTCCGGCGCCGTCGTGCGTGCACGCGACATCAACCCGACCGGCCACACGCGGCTGCCGCGCTACGTGCGCGGACGGCAAGGCACGATCGAGTGCCATCACGGCGCCCATGTCTTTCCCGATTCCAACGCCCGCTTCGAAGGCGAGAACCCGCAGTTCCTCTACACCGTGTGCTTCGCCGCGCGCGAGCTATGGGGCGAGGCCGCCAATCCGGCCGACGCGGTCTATCTCGACCTCTGGGAGGACTACCTTGAGCCAGCGTGAGCGGCTCGACGCGCTGCCCAGCCTGCCGCGCGACGCTGACGGCCCGGTCTTTGCCGAACCCTGGCAGGCGCAGGCCTTCGCGCTCGCCCTGCAGCTCTGCGAAGCCGGTCGCTTCACCTGGAGCGAATGGGTCGAGACGTTTTCGGGCGTGCTGCGCGAGGCAGGACCGGACGACGGCTCGCACTATTACGAGCATTGGCTCGTGGCGCTCGAACGGCTGAGCCTCGCCAAGTCCCTGACCGATCTGGCGACGCTCGACGGGCGAGTCAGGGCCTGGGCCGAGGCCTATCGCACGACGCCGCACGGTCGGCCGGTCGAGCTGCCCTAGTCGTCCGATTTTGGATGGAGTGGCGATGAGTAACGAGCTTTGGAAACTGACCGCAATGGAGGCGGTGGCGCGGCTGAAGAAGCGCGAAATCTCGCCGCTCGACCTGATTGACGCCGCCGAGAAGCGCATCGCCGAGGTCGAGCCAACCGTGAACGCGATGCCGACCCTCTGTTTCGATCGCGCCCGCGACCACGCCAAACGCATCATGTCGGGCGCAGCCTGCGAAGCCTCCGGCGAAGCAGGCTGGCTCGCCGGCCTGCCGGTCTCGATCAAGGACCTGAACGACGTCGCCGGCGTGCGCACGACCTACGGCTCGCTGATCTTCGCCGATCACGTGCCGGCCAAGTCGCACCCTCTCATCGAGCGTATCGAGCGCAAGGGTGGCATCGTGGTCGGCAAGTCGAACACGCCGGAATTTGGCGCCGGCGGCAGCACCTTCAACGAGGTCTTCGGCAAGACGCGCAATCCGTGGAACACCTCGCTGACATGTGGAGGGTCGACCGGCGGCGGCGCGGTTTCGGTCGCGACCGGCGAGGTCTGGCTGGCGCAGGGCACCGACCATGGCGGCTCGCTGCGCCGGCCCGGCACCTATTGCTCGGTGGTCGGCATCCGGCCGTCGGCCGGCCGGGTGACGCGCGGCACGGTGAACAATCTCTATTCGGTGCAATCGGTGCAGGGCCCCATGGCAAGGAACGTGCCCGACCTGGCGCTCTTCCTCGACACCATGGCCGGGTTCTGCCCGCAGGATCCGCAGACCTTCGACGCCCCTGCCGTATCGTTCAGCGCCGCGGTGGCCAATCCCGTGATGCCGAAACGCATCGCCGTCAGCGTCGACTTCAACGGCACGATGCGACTCGACAGCGATGTCCGCGAGATCTGCGCCAGGGCGATGCGCCGTTTCGAGGAGCTGGGCTGCATCGTCGAGGAGGCGTCGCCCGATTTCGGTCCGGTCGACGAGGTTTTCATGGCGCTGCGCAACCAGCACTTCGTCGTCGACCGCGAGCTGCAGCTCCTCGAGCAGCGCGGCAAGCTCAAACCCGACATCATCTGGAACACCGAGCTCGGGCTGAAACAGACCACCAGCCGGCTGGCCTGGGCCGAGCGCGAGCGGGCAGCCCTTTTCCGGCGCATGGTCGTGTTCTTCCAGAAGTACGATCTGTTCGTGACGCCGGGCGCACCGACCGCGGCGTTCGACGTCAATTTGCGCGCGCCCGAGACCATCGGCGGCCAGACGCTCGACAACTACATGGGCGGTTCGACGGCCAACTCGGCCATCACCGTGAGCGGCAGCCCGGCCATCGCCGTGCCCTGCGGCTTCGATCGGCACGGCCGGCCGGTCGGTCTGCAGATCGTCGGCAAGCCGCGCGGCGAAGCCGCCCTCCTGCAGGCCGCGTCGCTGTACGAAAAGATGGTGGGTCTCGATCGCCTGCTGCCCATCGACCCCAAGCCGGGAACCGTGCCACCATCCTCCGCATAAACGGGAGAAAACAATGAAAGCCTCGCTCTTCTACCTGCCCAGCATCGGCAGCCGCGCCGAGATCGAGGCCGGCATGGCCGGCATGAACCCGCTGTTCTACCAGCGCATGCTGAAGGAGCTGACGGAGCAGATAAAGCTCGGCGACGAGCTCGGCTACGATTCGGTGAGTTTCACCGAGCATCACTTCCATATCGAGGGCTTCGAGCTTTCGAACAATCCGGTGCTGCTCGACCTCTACTTCGCGATGCAGACCAAGCGCATCAGGGTCGGCCAGCTCGGCATCGTGTTGCCGGCGTCCAACCCGATCCGCGTCGCCGAGGACATCGCCATGCTCGATCACATGACGGGCGGGCGCGCCAATGCCGGCTTTGCCCGCGGTTACCAGCGTCGCTGGGTCGATGTCATGGCGCAGCAGACGCACGGCATCCACGGCGCATTGCCCAACCAGCACGACGAGATCGACAACGCCAATCGCCTGGCCTTCGAGGAGAACTTCCGCATCGTCAAGAAATGCTGGACCGAGGAGATGCTGACCTACGACGGCAAATTCTGGAAGATTCCTGCTGGCCCGACGCCGTGGGATCTCGACACGACGGCGAAGTGGGGCAAGGGCGTCGAGAACGGCATCCTGAAGTCGGTCGGCGTCGTGCCCAAGCCGTTGCAGAAGCCGCACCCGCCGCTCTTTCAGCCTTTCGCCAGTTCGGAGAACACTGTGCGCTTCTGCGCCCAGGAAGGCATCACGCCGATCCTGCCGCCGATGCACCCGACCTATGAGGACAAGCTCTACAGCGTCTATTCGCAGGTTTCCGGCAAACCTAAAGGCGTCGGCATGGGTGTGCTGCGAGACGTCATCATCGCCGATACCGACGAGGAGGCGATGGCGCTGTGGCGCGATTCCGGGCAGTTCTCCGGTCGCGCCTGGTTCGAGCCGTTCGGCTTCCGCAAGGGCCTGCAGGACCCCGTCACCGGAAAATTCCCCACCGCCGAGGAGATAATTGCGACGGGCTACGCCTATGTCGGCACGGTCGACACCGTGCTGCGCTCCATGGAGGCGGCGCAAAAACGCCAGCCGGTGGATTGGACCTTCTGCTACACTTACAATAGCCTGGTGCCGCATCCCGTCCTGATGAAGTCGATCGAGAAGTTCTGGACCAAGGTGATGCCGCGATTCCATTCCTGAGAGCCGGAAGTCGGTCATGGGCATGTTGAGCGACGAAGAATACGCCAAACTTTCGCCGGCCGAGCTGACCGCCAACCCGACGCCGGTGCCGACTCACGTCGTCTCGAGCGACGAATTCATGCCGGTCGCCCAGACGGCGCGGCAGAAGCAGGTCGAGGCGCGCATGAACGCGCTGGGAGACGAGTACGGCAAGAAGAACGGCCTGCCGCGGCGTCGCTTCTTCCAGACCGCGGCCGGCATGGCGACGGCGTTCGTGGCGATGAACGAAGTCTACGGTCCGCTCTATGGCGCTTCGCCCGCCGAGGCCAAGAGCGTCGATCTGGCTCAGGCGCGCGCCACGGAACTCAAAGACCAGTTCATCATGGACGTGCACACCCACTTCCTGCGCGACGACACGCGGCTGGAAGGTTTCGTGCGCGGCCGCGAGGCGGTCGGCAAGGCGGGCTGGAATCCGGCGCTGGTCGGCAAGCCCCAGACCCTCGAGGATTTGAAGTATCCGAACTGGTTCAAAGAGATCTATCTCGACAGCGACACCAAGGTGGCGTTGATCAGCGGCTCGCCGTCGGAAGATCCGCGCGACTGGTTTTTAACCAACGACATGAAGCTCGATGCTCGCACGCGGGTGAACAACGCGGCCGGTTCACGGCGCTGCCTGTCGCACGCCATCTTCGTGCCGGGCTATGACGGCTGGATGGACGAGGTCGACCGTGCCATTGCGACGCTGAAGCCCGACTCATGGAAGGGCTACACGGTCGGCGACAACACCAACAAGGACCTGGCGCGCCATCCCTGGCGCATGGACGACGAGAAGCTGATCTATCCGTTCTACGACAAGCTCGTGAAGGCCGGCCACAACATCGTCTGCGTCCACAAGGGCCTCTATCCGCCCTCGACCGAGAAGCGCTGGCCGCATCTGGCGCCCTACGCCACGGTCGACGACGTCGGCAAGGCCGCCAAGGACTGGCCGCAGATCCGCTTCGTCGTCTATCACTCGGCTTTCCGCTGGACCGGCGCGCCCGGCGCCGCCGTCGACGGCTATGCCCAGTTCGAGAAGACCGGCCGGGTCGAATGGACCAGCGACCTCGCCGACATTCCGGGTAGGTTTGGTGTAAGCAACGTCTACGCCGACCTCGGCCAGATCTTCGCCCAGACGACCGTGACCGAACCGCGCCTGTGCACTGCCCTGATGGGCACCCTGATCAAGGGCATGGGCGTCGATCATGTCGTGTGGGGCACCGACGCGCTGTGGACCGGTGCGCCGCAATGGCAGATCGAGGGCCTGCGCCGCCTGGAAATCCCCGAGGACATGCGCCGCAAATATGGCTTTGCCGAGCTCGGTCCGGCCGACGGGCCTGTCAAGCGGGCGATCTTCGGCGAGAACTCGGCCAAGATGTACCGCTACGAGGTCAAGAAAGCGGCGTGGCGCGACGACCGTTTTGCCGCGATCAAGACCCAGTACGAGAAGAACGGTGCCGATCCGTCCCACCGGCGCTACGGGTACGTGCTCAAGGATTGAGCGCTTAAAGACTAAGCATCGGACGGGCTGGCGTTGCCCGGCAGGCCGCGTCAGACTTGGCCTCAGAGTCCGCAGGCAGCGGGCCAGGGGACCCGCATGAACCGCATTCTCGGATCGTTTATCGCGCTCACCGCCGTCACCGCAGTGAGCCTCGCCGTGCAGGCGCAGACCGCCATCAAGCCCGCCATCGTCTACTCGACCGCCGGCAAGTTCGACAAATCGTTCAACGAGGGCGTAAGCCAGGGTGCGGCGAAGTTCAAGGCCGAGACCAAGATCGACGTCGCCGAGTTCGAGCCCAGCAACGAGACGCAGTTCGAGCAGGCGCACCGCCGCTTCGCCCAGCGTGGCCAGGACCCGATCGTCGCCGTCGGCTTCTCGCAGGCCGTGGCGCTGGAGAAGATCGCCAAGGAATTCCCGGCCGTCCGCTTCACCCTGATCGATATGGTCGTGCCGCTGCCCAACGTGCAGTCGGTCGTGTTCAAGGAGCATGAAGGCTCGTTCCTGGTCGGCATGCTGGCGGCCCTTGCGTCGAAGACCGGCAAGGTGGGCTTCGTCGGCGGCATGGACATCCCGCTGATCCGTCGCTTCCAGTGCGGCTACGAGCAGGGCATCAAGTACGCCAATGCCAAGGCCGAGCTCATCGCCAACATGACCGGCACGACGCCAGCCGCGTGGAACGATCCCGGCCGTGGCGCCGAGCTCGCCAAGGGCCAGTTCGACCGCGGCGTCGACGTCGTCTATGCCGCCGCCGGCAGCACCGGCACCGGCGTCCTGCAGGCCGCCAAGGATCGCGGTAAGTACGCGATCGGCGTCGATTCCAACCAGAATCATCTGCACCCCGGTACCATGCTGACCTCGATGATGAAGCGCGTGGATCTCGCGGCCTATCAGAGCTTCAAGGCGGCTCAGGGCGGCACCTGGAAGGCCGGCGTCTCGGTGCTCGGCCTCAAGGAAGGCGGCGTCGACTGGGCGCTCGACAAGGACAACGAGAAGCTGGTCAGCGCCGACATGAAAGCCAAGGTCGACGCGGCCAAGGCCGGCATCGTCTCGGGCAAGATCGTCGTGTACGACTATATGAGCAACAATTCGTGCAAGCCCTGATGCCGGCTCCGCCGGCAATCGAACTCAGAGGCATCGACAAGTCGTTCGGCACGGTCCACGCCAATCGCGGCGTGTCGCTGGCCATCGCCAGGGGTTCGATCACCGGCATCGTCGGCGAGAACGGCGCCGGCAAGTCGACGCTGATGAGCATCCTGTACGGCCTCTACCAGGCCGATGCAGGAGAGATCCGGGTCGACGGCGAGTTGATGAAGATCGAAAGTCCGCGCGACGCCATCGCGCGCGGTATCGGCATGGTCCACCAGCATTTCATGCTGATCGATACTTTTACCGTGCTGGAGAATCTCGTGCTCGGCTCCGAGGGCGGGCCGCTGTTGGCCAAGGGGCTGGCTGCGGCGCGGACCGAACTCGGGCGACTGGCTCGCGAATACGGCCTTACCATCGACCCTGACGCGCGAATCGCCGACCTTTCCGTGGGTGAGCAGCAGCGTGTCGAGATTCTAAAAGTGCTGTTCCGCGGCGCGCGCATCCTCATCCTCGACGAGCCGAGCGCGGTGCTGACGCCGCAGGAGACCGACCAGCTCTTTCGCATCCTGGGCACGCTGCGCGAGCGCGGCGTCACCGTGGTGCTGATCACCCACAAGCTGCGCGAGATCATGGCCATTACCGACGCGGTTTATGTCATGCGCCAGGGCCAGGTCGTGGCCGACCGGCGCACCGCCGACACCGACCCCGAGGATCTGGCCGAGCTGATGGTCGGCCGCAAGGTGCGGCTGGAGATGGACAAGGTCGCCCCGCGGCCGGGTGAGGTGCTGCTCCGTGCCGAGCGCCTGTCGCTGGTCGACCGGCGCGGCGTGAAGCTGCTCGACGAAGTCGATCTGGAACTGCGCGCCGGCGAAATCGTCGGCATCGCCGGCGTCTCGGGCAATGGCCAGACCGAGCTGCTGCAGGTGCTGGCCGGCATCCTCGCGCCGACCGGAGGGCGGCTCACCGTATGCGACAGGGCGATCGATGCGGGCCATCTCGCCGGCCCCGCCGAAATGCGCGAACTGGGCCTCGCCCATGTCCCGGAAGACCGCCAGCGCCAGGGCATGGTGGGCACGTTCCGCGCTTCGGAGACCTCGATCCTCGGCTACCAGTCCGGCCCGCCGTTCAGCCGCAACTACATCCTGAACAATCCCGCCGCCGGCGCGCATTGCGCCGAGCTGATGGAGCGCTTCGACGTCCGTCCGCGCTCGCCCGGCCTGCGCTCCTCGCATTTCTCCGGCGGCAACCAGCAGAAGCTGATCCTGGCGCGCGAGATGGCGCGCAAACCCAAGGTGCTGCTGGTCGGCCAGCCGACGCGTGGCGTCGACATCGGCGCCATCGAGTTCATCCATCGCCAGCTCGTCAACAGCCGCGACGAGGGCTGCGCCGTGCTCGTGGTCTCCGTCGAGCTCGACGAGATTTTGTCCTTGGCCGACCGCATCCTGGTGATGTTCGCCGGCCGCATCGTCGGCGAAGTCGCGGCGGGCGAGGCCGACGAGCGAAAGCTGGGGTTGATGATGGCGGGAGCGGCCGCGGCATGAGCGGTCCGCGACGGCCACTGCCGACCTGGGCCGAGATCGCGCTGATGCCGCTGATCAACATCGCGCTCGCCTTTTTGACGGTCGGCATCATCGTGCGCCTGATCGGCGTCGATCCTCTGCTTGCGCTGCGCCTGCTGGTGACGGGCGCGATCGGCTCGTCCGAATCGATCGGCTACACGCTCTACTACGCCACCAATTTCGCCTTCACCGGCCTTGCCGTCGCCGTCGCCTTCCATGCCGGCCTGTTCAACATCGGCGGCGAGGGCCAGGCCTATATCGGTGGCCTGGGCTGCGGGCTGGCGGTGCTGGCGCTCGACCGCTACTTGCCGTTCTGGCTGCTGATCCCGATCGCCATAGCGGCCGCGGCGCTGTTCGGCGCCGCCTGGGCCGCCGTGCCGGCCTGGCTGCAGGCGTGGCGCGGCAGCCACATCGTCATCACCACCATCATGTTCAACTTCGTGGCCTCGGCATTGATGGTCTACCTGATGGTGAACGTGCTGATTGCACCCGGCTCGATGACGCCGCAGAGCCGTGGCTTCGGCGAGGCCGGCAAGCTGCCGGCGATGCACGACTTGCTGCATGCTATCGGCATCACAGTGGCGCCGTCGGCGCTCAACCTCTCCATCGTGCTGGCGGCACTGTGCTGCGTGCTGGTCTGGGTGTTCCTCTGGCACACCTCGTGGGGCTACACCTTGCGCACCATGGGCCAGAACCCCGACGCCGCGATCTATGCCGGCGTCAACATCCGGCGCATGACCATGCTCGGCATGTGCCTCTCCGGCGCGCTGGCCGGCGGCGTTGGCGTCAACGAGCTTCTAGGCGTGCATCACCGCATCGTGCTCGATTTCCCCGCGGGCTACGGCTTTGCCGGCATCGCCGTGGCGCTGATGGGCCGCTCCCATCCTCTGGGCATTGCGCTGGCCGCACTCCTGTTCGGCGCGCTGCAGCAGGGCGGCGCCGAGCTTTCGATGGAGATCTCCGCCATGACGCGCGAGATGGTCGTGGTCATCCAGGGCCTGATCATCCTGTTCTCCGGCGCCCTCGCCAACCTGCCACGACCGTGGCTGCAGTCTCTGTTCTTCCGCGCGCGCTGATGGACGAAATCCTCACCCTGCTGTTTGCCACGGGCGCCGCCACCTTCCGGGTGGCGACACCGCTGGTGCTGTGCGCCATGGGCGGGTTGTTTTCCGAGCGCAGCGGCATCATCGATGTCGGGCTCGAGGGCAAGATGCTGATGGCGGCCTTCGCTGCCGCCTCGACCGCGGCGGTCACCGGCTCGCCGTGGCTCGGCGTCCTGGTGGCGATCCTTGCCGCCGAGGCGATGGCGCTGCTGCACGGCTTTGCCTGCATCACCCATCGCGGCAACCAGGTGGTGAGCGGCGTCGCCATCAACATTCTTGCCGCCGGGCTCACGGTGGTGCTGGGCACGGCATGGTTCGCGCGCGGCGGCCAGACTCCCGATCTCGCCGCCGGCCAACGCCTGATGCCGCTGTTCCTGCCCGGCGCCGGCGACAACATCCTGGTCTACGTGGCGCTGCTGTCGGTGCCGCTCACCTGGTGGATCGTCGAGCGCACGCGCTTCGGCCTGCGCCTGCGCGCCGTCGGCGAAATGCCGATCGCCGTCGATGCCGCCGGCATCTCGGTGTCGTGGCTGCGCTATCGCGCGGTGCTGCTGTGCGGCCTGTTCTCCGGCCTGGCCGGCGCCTATCTCGCGATCGCCCAGAACGCGGCCTTCAGCCGCGACATGACGGCGGGGCAGGGCTTCATCGCGGTGGCCGCCATCATCTTCGGCAAGTGGCGGCCGTGGCCGGCCTTCGGCGCCTGCCTGATCTTCGGCCTTCTCGACGCCATCGCCATCCGCCTGCAGGGCGTGACGGTGCCGGGGATCGGTGAAGTGCCGGTGCAATTGTTCCAGGCCTTGCCCTATCTTCTCACCATGTTCCTGCTGGCGGGCTTCATCGGCCGGGCGATCGCCCCCAAGGCCGTGGGAGTCCCTTACGAGAAAGAACACTGAGATGGAGGACATGATCCGCCTTGCGCGCACCATGATGGCGCGCGCCTATGCGCCCTATTCCAAGTTCCATGTCGGCGCCGTTGTGAAGAGCGACGACGGCTCGATCCACGGCGGCTGCAATGTCGAGAACGCTGCCTATCCGCAAGGCTGGTGCGCCGAGGTCTCGGCCATTGCCGCCATGGTCGGCGCCGGCCAGCGCCGCATCCTGGAATGCGTGGTCATGGGACCGGGCGTGGAGATCGTCACGCCCTGCGGCGGCTGCCGCCAGAAGCTGCGCGAATTTGGCGACGACAACATGCTGATCCATCTCTGCCATCCCGACGGCCTGCGCCGTACGGTGACGCTGGGCTCGCTGCTGCCGATGTCGTTCGGCCCGCATAATCTCGGGCCTCATAAAATCGGTGGGGCGTGACGGCGCTCGACCGCTTCAAGCCCCGGGTCGCCGTCGTCCTGGGCTCGGGCCTCGGCGGTTTCGCCGAGGACGTGAAGGCGGTCGACACGATTTCCTATGGCGATCTGCCGGGCTTTCCGCCGACCGGCGTCGGCAGCCATGCCGGCCGCCTGGTGCTGGGCCATGTCGGTCCGACCAAGGTCGCCGTGCTGCAGGGCCGCGCGCACTACTACGAGCGCGGCAGGCCCGACGAGATGAAGGGTGCGATCCGCGCGCTGGCCGCGGCGGGCTGTGAGACTCTGCTGCTGACCAATGCCGCCGGCAGCCTGCGCATGGACATGCCGCCCGGTTCCGTCATGGCGGTGACCGACCACATCAACTTCACCGGTGTCAATCCGCTGTTCGGCGAGACCGGCGACAACCGCTTCGTCGACATGATGGACGCCTACGATCCCGGCCTGCGCGCGCAATTGGTCGCGGCGGGCGAGGGCGTGTTCGAGGGCGTCTACATCTGGTTCAGTGGCCCGAGCTTCGAGACGCCGGCCGAAATCCGTGCGGCTAAAGCATTGGGCGCCGATGCCGTCGGCATGTCGACGGCGCCCGAAACCATTTTAGCCCGCCACGCCAAAATGAAAGTCGCGGCGCTTTCCTTGATGACCAACTACGCGGCCGGCCTGACCGCGGAAAAGCTCGGCCACGAGCAGACTCTGGCCGTGGCGCGGGGGTCGGCGGACCGGGTACGCCGGCTGTTGCGCACTTTCCTCGAGCGCTATTCCTAGGCCCATGCTGCCGCAGGAGATCATCCGCCGCAAACGCGACGGCCGGGAGCTGTCGGACGAGGAGATCGCCGCCATCGTGCACGGCATCTCCGACGGCAGCCTGAGCGAAGGTCAGGTCGCGGCCTTCGCCATGGCGGTGTTTTTCCGCGGCATGACCACGGCGGAGCGCGTGGCCTTCACCCTGGCGCTGGTGCGCTCGGGCACGCAGCTCGACTGGAAGCCGCTCGGCCTGCCCGGCCCGGTGATCGACAAGCATTCGAGCGGCGGCGTCGGCGACAAGGTGAGCCTGATGCTGGCGCCAATCGTGGCGGCCTGCGGCGCTTTCGTGCCGATGATTTCCGGTCGCGGTCTCGGCCATACCGGTGGCACGCTCGACAAGCTTTCGGCGATCTCGGGCTACGAGACTCAGCCCGACATCGCCACCTTCCGGCGTGTCGTGCGCGAGGTCGGCTGCGCGGTGATCGGTCAGACCGACGATCTCGCCCCGGCCGACCGGCGGCTCTATGCCACGCGCGATGTCACAGGCAGCGTCGAGTCGATCCCGCTGATCGTGAGCTCGATCCTGTCCAAGAAGATCGCCGAGGGGCTCGACGGGCTGGTGATGGACGTGAAGTGCGGTTCCGGCGCGTTCTGCGACACCGAGGAAATGGCGCGCGATCTGGCTAAGAGCCTCGTGGCCGTCGCCAACCAGGCCAGCCTGCCGACGGTGGCGCTGATCACCGACATGGATCGCGTGCTCGGCCGCGATGTCGGCAATGGCGTCGAGGTCGCCGAGACGGTGGCTTACCTGAAGGGCGAGGGCGTGCGCGAGCCGCGGTTGCATGAGGTCGTGATGGCGCTGGCGGGCGAGATGGTCGCCCTTGGCGGTCTGGCAACCAGCGCGGCCGCTGGCCGGGCCCGCGCCGAGGCGGCGCTTGAGGACGGCCGCGCGGCGGAAAAGTTCGCCAAGATGGTGTCGGCGCTGGGCGGCCCCAACGATTTCCTCGAGCGGCCGTCGGCCTATCTCGGCCACGCGCCGGTGATCGTGCCGTGCCCGGCCGAGCGCTCCGGCCATGTCGCGGGCATGAACGCCCGTCAGGTCGGCATCGCCGTGGTGGCGCTGGGCGGAGGCCGCAGCCATGCCGACGCCGCCATCGATCCCGCGGTCGGCCTGACCGAATTCGTCGATGTCGGCGAGCGCGTCCGGAGCGGCGAGCCGCTTTGCCTCGTTCATGCCGCGACCGAGGCCGGGGCCGAGGAGGCCATCGACATTGTCCGACGTGCGGTCCGCATCGCCGATACGGCACCTCCGGAAAGGCCCGTGATCATGGAGCGCGTCGTCCGGTGAATGCCGCCTTCGAACGTGACGGCTTTCTGGTGGTGCCGGACTTCCTGCCGCCCGGCGACTGTGATGCCCTGCAGGCGCGGGCGGCGGAGTTGGTGGCAGGCTTCGATCCCGGGCCGCTGCGCACGGCCTTCTCGAGCCGCGATCAGGCGCATGCGCGCGATGCCTATTTTTGCGAGTCCGGTGGCGCCATCCGCTTCTTCTTCGAGGAGGAAGCGACCGCCGAGCCGACGGCACTGGCGCTGAACAAGATCGGCCACGCTTTGCACGATCTCGATCCGGTGTTCGACCGCGTTTCGCGCCATCCAAGGTTCGCCGGGCTCGCCCATGCGCTCGGGATCGTTCGACCGCTGCTGCTACAGTCCATGTACCTGTTCAAGCAGCCGCATATCGGCGGCGAGGTCGATTGGCACCAGGACGCCACCTACCTGCGCACCGTACCCGCCAGCGTCACGGGCTTCTGGATCGCGCTCGACGACGCCACGCGCGACAATGGCTGCCTGATGACCCTGCCGGGCGCCCATCGCGGGCCGTTGCGCAAGTGGTTCGGTTACGACGGCGACCGGCTTAGGACGCGCGACCTCGATGCGACGCCGTGGCCGGGGGTCGAGCCGGTGGCGTTGGAGGCGCGGCGCGGCACGCTGGTCGTCCTGCACGGCCCGCTGCCGCATGCCAGCGTCGCCAACCGCTCCGCGAGCCCGCGCCACGCCTATTCCCTGCACCTGATCGACGGGGCGGCTACCTATGAAGCCGACAATTGGCTACAACGTCCGGGTCTGCCGTTGCGGGGTTTTAAGTGATTGCCAAGGCCGAACTGCATTGCCACCTCGAAGGTTCGATCTCGCCCGCCCTGGCGCGTGAGCTGGCGTTGCGCAACGGCGTGACATTCCCGGCCAACATGTTCGATGCCGCCGGCACCTTCGCCTGGCGCGATTTCCTGAGTTTCCTCGATTCCTACGACCGGGTTTGCCTCGCCGTCCTGACCCCGACCGATTTCGGCGACGTGATCCATTCCTACCTCGGCTCGATCGCGCGCGAGGGCGCCGTCTATGCCGAGATCTTCTGTTCACCCGAGCGCGCCACGGCGCGCGGCATGTCCTACGCGGACTGGCTTGCCGGCCTTGTCGGCGGTGTCGATCGTGCCCGTGCCGATTTCGGCATCGAGGGCCGCATCATCGTCATCTGCGTCCGTCATTTCGGACCCGACCGAGCGCTGGCCATGGCGCGGTCCATGGTGGCCGAGCCGCATCCCCATGTCGTGGGGTTCGGCATGGGCGGCGACGAGGCCAAGTTCACTCCGGCCGACTTCGCGCCGGCCTATCGCATCGCTGCCGACAACGGTTACGGCTGCACCGTGCATGCCGGCGAGGTCTGCGGGCCGGAGAGCGTATGGGCCGCGCTGAAGGCGCTGCCGGTCAGTCGCATCGGGCATGGCGTGCGCTCGATCGAGGACCCGGCGCTGGTGGCCGAACTGGCCAAGCGCGGCACCGTCCTGGAAGTCTGCCCCGGCAGCAACATCGCACTGGGTCTGTATCCCGATCGCCCCCATCACCCGCTGCGCCGGTTGATCGACGCCGGTGTCCGCGTCACCCTCAACTCCGACGACCCACCGCACTTCCACACCACGCTCGGCCGCGAATACGACCTGGCGGGGCTCACGGAACCGCAATTGCGCGCCATCACGCGCACGGCGATCGAGGCATCTTTCGCCGACGAGGCGACGAAAACGCGACTGCTCAAGGAGGCCGCACGATGACCACGAAACCGAAATTCCTGATGCTGGGCGCGCTCGCTGCGATTCTCTCGATCGGCGCCGTGCGGGCCCAGGACGCGACGCCGCCCAGCGACATGCTGCTGGCGACGCTGTGGACGCAGCGCTCGGTCGAGTTCAAGGGCAATGCGCTCACGGTTTACGCGCTGGCGCGTTACCGCCTCGACGAGGCGCTGGCCGACAAGAACTGGACGGCTGCACCGGCCGAGCAGAAGGGCGATTATCAGAACCTGCCGCCGGCGATCATCCTCGATGTCGACGAAACCGTGCTCGACAATTCCCGCTACCAGGTGTGGATGATGCGGGCCAATCAGTCCTTCAGTACCAAGACGTGGAACGAATTCTGCGCCGCCCGAGTCTCGACGGCGGTTCCGGGCGCGGTGGAGTTCACCAGGTACGCCGACTCCAAGGGCGTGAAGGTGTTTTATGTCACCAACCGCGGCGCCGAGACCAAGGACGACACGCGCAAGAACATGGAGAAGCTGGGCTTTCCCATGGGCGGCAACGTCGACACCTTCCTGATGCAAAGCGAGAAGCCGGACTGGGGCAGCCAGAAAGGCACGCGCCGCGCCGTCATCGCCAAGGACTACCGGATCCTGCTCAATTTCGGCGACAACTTCGGCGATTTCGACGACCGCTATCGCGGCAGCCTCGCCGATCGCGACAAGGCCTTCGAGGAGAACAGGGCGCGCTGGGGCCGCGAATGGCTGGTGATCGCCAACCCGACCTACGGCTCGTTCGACACCGCGCCGTTCGGCCACGACTTCAAGAAGTCGCGCGAGGAGCAGCGCAAGGCGAAGTACGACGCGCTCGAGGGCTGGCCGGGACCGAAATAGGGGCCGAAGCCCTAGCCCTGACCCTGGCGGCTAGATCGCCGCTTCGTTCGTGGCGTCGAAGAAGTGCAGGCGGGCGGGATTGATCCCGAGCTTCACCTGGTCGTGCACCCTGGCGCGCAGCGTCGGGTCGACGCTCGCCACCATCGTGGTCTTGCCGACCCGCATGTCGAGCAGGATCTCCGAGCCGAGCTGCTCGAGCACCTCGATCTCGCCGGTGAACGTCATATCCGCCGGATCGGCGGCGGTCGCGATGTGGAGATCCTCGGGGCGGATGCCGAGCGTGGCGCCGCGGCCGGCATGGGGCCGCAGGCGCGCCTGCAGGTGGTCGGGCACGCGCAGGGCTATTCCGTCGGCTTCGACCCACAGCACGCCGCCGCGGTCGACCACGGTGACGTCGGCGAAGTTCATCGCTGGCGAGCCGATGAAGCCCGCCACGAATCGGTTGGCCGGGGTGTTGTAGAGCTCGAGCGGTTCGCCGACCTGCTGCACCCAGCCGTCCTTCATGACCACGACGCGGTCGCCCAGCGTCATGGCTTCGACCTGGTCGTGGGTGACGTAGATCGAGGTGACGGCCAGCCGCTCGTGCAGCTTCTTGAGCTCGACGCGCATCTGCACGCGCAGCTTGGCGTCGAGGTTGGAGAGCGGCTCGTCGAACAGGAAGACCTTGGGATCGCGCACGATGGCGCGGCCGAGCGCCACGCGCTGGCGCTGGCCACCGGAGAGCTGGCGCGGCTTGCGGTGCAGGAGCTCGTCGATGCCCAAAATGCCGGCGGCGCGCTTGATGCGCCGGTCGATCTCGTCGCGGGCGAATTTCCGCATCTTGAGGCCGAACGCCATGTTGCCGGCGACGCTCATGTGCGGATAGAGCGCGTAGTTCTGGAAGACCATGGCGATGTCGCGGTCCATCGGCGGCACTTCGTTGACCACCTTGTCGTCGATCAGGATTTCGCCCGACGTGACGGCTTCCAGCCCGGCGATCATCCGCAAGGTCGTGGTCTTGCCGCAGCCCGAGGGGCCGACGAAGACCACGAACTCTTTGTCGCGGATCTCGAGGTTGAAGTCCTTGACCACATGGGTGGTGTCGAACTTCTTGTTGAGCTTGCGGACGGTGACCTCGGCCATGACGCGTTATCCCTTGACCGAGCCGGTGAGGCCCGAGACGTAGTGTTCGACGAAGAAGGAGTAGACGATCGCCACCGGGATCGAACCCAGCAGGGCGCCCGCCATCAGTGGTCCCCAGAAGAAGACGTCGCCGCGGATCAGCTCTGACGTGACGCCGACCGGCACGGTCTTCTGGTCGGGCGACGACAGGAACACCAGCGCGTAGATGAACTCGTTCCACGACAGCGTGAAGGCGATGATGCCGGACGACAGGATGCCGGGCACCGCGACGGGAATGATGATGTAGATCATCGCCTTCCAGCGCGAGGCGCCGTCGATACGGGCGCATTCCTCGAGCTCCTTCGGGATGGCCTTGAAGTAGCCCATCATCAGCCAGGTACAGAAGGGAATGAGGAAGGTCGGATAGGTCAGGATCAGCGACCACGGTGTGTCGCCGAGCTGGAAATTGCGAATGATCTCGGCCAGCGGGATGAAGAGCAGCGTCTGCGGCACCAGGTAGGTGACGAAGATCGCGGTGCCGAGGCCGCCGGCATAAGGGAAATTGAGCCGCGCCAGGGCGTAGCCCGCGAGCACGCCGCAGAACAGCGAGATGACGGTCGAGACCAGGGCGATGAACATGGTGTTGAACATCCAGCGCGCGAACGAGGTCTCCTCGAACAGATAGACGATGTGCTCGATCGTCGGATGGTTGGTCCAGAACGGCGTGTAGTTGACGGCGTTCCACGGCCGGTAGAGTTCGCCGTCGGGCCGGAAGGTCGTGATGATCATCCAGTAGAACGGAAACAGCAGCACGAAGACGAAGAGGATCAGCGGGATGTTGTAGAAGAACCAGCGTCTCCAGGGGGCACCCTCGATCATCTCAACGCGTCTCCACTCGGCGGATATAGATCAGCTGGACCACGACAATCAGGAACAGGAACGGGAACATCGCCAGCGATATCGCCGCCCCCTGCGACAGCAGCCCGGTGCCGATGCCCAACTGATAGGCATAGGTGGCGAACAGATGCGTGGCATTGGCCGGTCCGCCGCCGGTCATGACGTAGACGAGCTGGAAATCGGCGAAGGTTTGCACAATGGAAAACAGCAGTACCACCATGGTGACGGGCAGCAGCAGCGGCCAGGTGACGTACCAGAAGCGGTTCCACGGGCGGGCGCCGTCGATGGCGGCGGCCTCGTGCAGCTCGGGACTGATGGTCTGCAGGCCGGCCAGCAGGCTGATGGCGAAGAACGGCACGCCGCGCCAGACGTTGACGACGATGATCGAGGCCATGGCGAGGTCGGGGTCGCCCAGCCAGTTGATGCGGGTGGTGATGATGCCGAGCTGGAACAGCGTCCAGTTGATGACGCTGAAGGTCGGGTCGAACATCCATTTCCAGGCGAAGGTCGAGAGCACCGTGGGAATGATGAAGGGCAGCAGGATGAAGGCGCGAACCAGCGCCTTGCCGCGGAAATGCCGGTTGAGCAGGATCGCCAGCCATAATCCGAGTGCTAGCTTGAACACCGTCGTGACGCCGGTGTACCAGAAGGTGTTCCACATGGTCGTGCGGAAGATGCCGTCGTTGAACAGCTTGACGAAGTTGTCGAAGCCGATGAACGAGCCCGGGATGCCGACGCGCGTGTCGTTGAACGACAGGATCACGCCCTCGGCGAAGGGATAGGCGATGAACAGGCCGAGCAGCACCGCCGTCGGCACCAGCAGGGTGAAGGCCAGCCACCGCTCGTCCTCGAGCAGCCGCAGTCTCGGAGTGGGGCGTTTGATCTCCACGCCCGGGACTGCGGTTATCGCCATGCTAAGTTCACCCTGTACGCTACGGTCGAGAAGAAGGGATCAGACGTAGATCTTCTTCAGCTCGCCCTCAGCCCACTTGACGGCTTGCTCGGCCGCCATGCCCTGGACGGCCTTGGCGTACATGTCGGTGATGATGTACTTCGAGAGACCCTCCTGGGCCTTGGCATTGGGCGGCCCGGAGAAGCCGATGGCCTGGCCGAGCTTGGCCGCGACCTTGTACGGCGTCATCACCGGATCGACGTCCCACAGCTTGTGGGATTCCCACTTGGGCGTGCACGGCGTGGCGAAGCCCTTCTGCGACAGGAAGAACTTCTCGTAGTTCGCCTCGGTGTGCATCCACTTGAGGAACGCCTTGGCGGCGTCCTGGTTCTTGGAATACTTCATCAGCATGTTGGACTGCAGCAGATGGAAGCCGAACTGCCCGGCCGGGCCCTTGGGCAGCGGCGCGTGCAGGATGTCGGTGTTGAGCGGCTTGCCCTTTTCCGTCGTGTACTGCTCGGGCTTGCGCAGCGATTCGATGTAGATCGAGGCACCGTTCAGCGTCGCTGAGACGGTCTGCGACAGGAAGGCGCGGTTGTTGTTGGTGTCGTCCCAGGCGAGACCGCCCTCGTCATGGGCGTCCTTCCAGAAGCCCTGCATGAACTTCACCGACTCGACCGTCTCCTTGGAGTTCAGCACCACGGTCTTGCCGTCGGCCTCGACCTCCTTGCCGCCCCACGACCACAGGAAGGGATAGCTGAAGCCCGGCGCGTCGCCGAAGGTATGGCCGAGCGTCTGGCCGAGCGGTCGGCCCTTGGCCTTGAGCTTCTTGCCGGCGTCGCGGTACTTCTCCCAGGTGTCGGGGAAGGTGGTGACGCCGATCTCGTCGAACCACGACTTGCGGTAGGCGATCATGCCGCCGATCACCGCCCACGGCATGCCCATGAACATCTTGCCGTCGCTGCAGATGGCGCGGGCGTACTTGTAGAGCCCGCCCTCGCGCTTGCCGACGTCCTCGGCCAGCTCGCTGAGATCGACGACGCTGTTGGCGTAGAGATGGGTGTAGCTGTTGAACGACATGATCAGGTCGGCGCCCGAGCCCGACTGGATGCCGGCGGTGATGCGCGGCTGCAGGTCGTTGCCGTTGACCGTCTCGAGGTTGATCTTGATGCCCAGCGCCTTCTCGGCTTCCGGCATCATCTCCTTCTTGAACATCGCGTCGGTCGCCGGCACGAAGTCGACCCACTTCAGCCAGTGCACGGTCTTGGCCTGGGCGAAGGCGGGCGTGCGGCCCGATGCCAGGATGCCGGCCATGCCGGTGCTGGCGATGGCGGCGGTGCTGCCGGCGAGCTTGAGGACGTAGCGACGCTTGCTGTTGGCCATAATTTCCCTCCCGAGAATCTGCCGTCACTTTGGACGGCGTCTTTATTCCCACCATCGTAAGCAGCCGGGAGGAAGGGACGCAAGCTTTTTACCGCGGGGCGAGCGCCCGGTTTTGGGGCACTTCGGGCCGGCCGCGCGCATCCTGCCGGCCCATGTCGGACGAGCCTAAACAATCCGCCGCCGAATGGCTGACCTATCAACAGGCCGCACAACGGCTGGGCCTACGTATCCCCAACGCGGCAGCCGCCCGCGCCCGTCGAGGTCGCTGGCCGAAGCGCATCAGGAACACCGATAACGCAGCCGAAATACTGGTGCCGGGGGAATTGCTCGGCACGGCAGCCCCGCATTTGCCCGTAAAGCAGCGCCCGCCCCTGCCCCTACCATCATGCCCCAACGCTGGCCGATGCTCTGCGGGCCGCTGTAGCCCCCTGGAAGCCGCCCTTGAACGCGAGCAGGCAGCGCTGGTCGTATTGCCCCTCGCGCAGCAATACCATGGCCGCGGCGATGCAATGGAATTCCCACGAACCGAGCGGGACCGCGCCGCGGGCAATGGCGCCCAGCACCTGCTCGATCGCAAGCTCGGCCATGTGCTTGCGGCGCGGCGGGGGATAGGCGCGAAAGCCGGGTTCGGGTTCCAGCGCATCGCGCAGAGTCGTGACGTCCAAGGCTTCGGCCATGCGCAACGATAGCAAGCGGCCGCTCGGCCGGGTGCGCACATTTGTGCCTATTTTGGGTCCGCGCCCGCTGCCCTCCGTCAGGCCGGATCGAGCCCCTTGGCGCGAAAGACCTCGACCGCCGGCCGCGTGTGCAGGAAGTCGATCAGCGCCTTTGCCTCGGCGGCCTTCGCGCTCGACGCCTCGATGCCGGCCACGAACACCGTGACCATATGCAGGTCGCCCGGCAGCATTCCCAGAATCTCGATGCCGGGAACGTGCAGCAGTTCTGGCTTCTGCTGGATGGCGAGCTCGACCTCGTCGGTGAGCAGAAGGTCGGCGCAGTAGCCGGCGTGCGGCGGGAACCTGGTCTTGGCGTTGATCGCTTCGGCCATCCCCCAGCGCTCCAGCAGCCTGGCGAAGTAGATGCCGCTCGCCCCGCCAGCTGCCGGATCGCTGTAGGAGATCGCGCGCGCCGCGAGCAGCGTCCGTTTCAGCGCCTCTTCGCTCGAGATGTCGGGCCGCGCGGCACCCGCCTTGATCGCAACAGCGGTCGGCGAGCTTGCAAGTGTAACCTCCGAGCCCGGCAGGATGCGGCCGTCGCGGATCATGGTGTCCATGCCGGCGCGGTTGAGGATGAGGACGTCGGCGGTCTCGCCGCCCTGCAGGCGCTTCACCAGCGCCGGCGCGGTGTTCCAGGTGATGTCCAGCCGCAAGCCGCTCTGCTTCTCGAACTGGGGTAGCAGCGCCTTGGCCGCGCCTTCGATCGCCATGGTGCTGAAGATTTTCATGCGGCGGTCCTGTCGCGGAAATGGCACGCCGCGCGATGGCCTTCGGCGACGGCCTCCAGTGCCGGCACGTCCGCCACACAGACATCCGCCTTCATCGGGCAGCGCGGATGAAAGTGGCACCCCGGCGGCGGCGCAAGGGCGCTCGCGATCTCGCCCTTGGCCTTGGCGGTCGCGGCCATGGCGACGCGGTGGAACGGGTCGGGGATCGCGGCGATCAGTGCGCGCGTATAGGGATGGCGCGGGTCCTCGAAGATCTGCCGCCATTCGCCCTGCTCGACGATGCGGCCGAGATACATCACCGCGACGCGGTCGCTGACGTGCTCGACGACGCCGAGGTCGTGGCTGATCATGATGTAGGAAAGGCCCATCTCGTCCTTGAGGTCGAGCAGCAGGTTGATGATCTGGGCGCGGATCGAGACGTCGAGCGCCGAGACCGGTTCGTCGCAGATCACCAACTTGGGTTTCAGGATCAGCGCGCGGGCAATGCCGATCCTCTGGCGCTGGCCGCCGGAGAATTCGTGCGGGTAGCGGTCGGCGTGGTCGGGACGCAGGCCCACCTTGGCCATCATGTCGGCGACGCGGCTCTCGATCTCGGCCTTGTCGGTGACGCCGTGGATCATCAGGGGATCGGCGAGCGTCCGTCGCACGGTCTGGCGCGGGTTGAGCGAGGCATAGGGGTCCTGGAAGACCATCTGCACCGTGCGCGCCGTCAGCATGCGCTCGCGGGCGGAAAGCTCGTGGCCGTTGAGCACGACGCGACCGTGCGTCGGCCGCACCAGTCCCATGATGGCGAGCGCCAGCGTGGACTTGCCGCAGCCCGATTCGCCCACCAGGCCCAGGCACTCGCCCGGCTTGACGTCGAGGGTGACGCCGTCGACTGCCTTCAGTCTCTTGATGCCGCCGCGCAGCGCGCTGCCGACCAGGAAGTGCACGGCGAGATCGTCTAGCTGCAGGAGGGTGCTCATGGGCTGGGGGCGCGCCACTCCAGTGGC
>CAMDQJ010000014.1 GCA_945905835.1 Asaia bogorensis | reverse complement strand
GGCACTACAACACCATCCGCCCGCACAGCAGCCTTGGCTATCAACCGCCAGCCCCGGAAACCACGACGCCGCCATTGCCGCCTTCCGGTTCCGCTTCGCTCCACCTACAGCCGACAATGGTAAAGGACGGCATCATGCACTAACATTCCGCCCGGACCACTCAATGGGGGCCGATCAGGAGCCGCCTGGAAATTCACCGGGCGGCCCTTTTGTCGTGCCCGACGCCGCCACCCAGCCGCGAGAACGGTCCCAGAACGTCAAAGTGGCCCTCGCTTTTGAGGGCCACCTTAACTGCCGCATTTCCAAAGGGAAAAAACCCAATGGTAGCTGGGGGCGGACTTGAACCGCCGACCCCGGCATTATGAGTGCCGTGCTCTAACCAGCTGAGCTACCCAGCCATGGGTGGGCGCTTTTATGCGGCGCAGCCGCAGAGTGTCAAGGAACTGCCGCCTAGGGATGTGCGGGCCGCGGAACTACCTCGAATCTGACTAGCTTGCCGTTTGCGAATAACGCCTCGTAGTCATTGTAGTGGGCCACATATGATTCTTTGACTCCGAGATGGCGCCCCAATAGCCCGGCCACTTGGCCTGGGGACATTCCGGCCTCGACTTTGGTAGTGGCGGCCGAATAAGACGGCGGCGAAGTGGTCGCGTTCCATTCTTCTATTTGGCTGGAGCAGAAAATGGGCACGCCAATCTTTGCTCTAAAGTAGGAAATGGCCTTCTCATTGCGGAAGCAGACCAATTCAAGAAAGCCGTCAGGCTCGTATCCCCAGCATGTTTGTGAACTTCTCCCCACAAGAGCCTCAACCTCCGATACAGACATGCCCACAGAAACGAGGTTCGGCTTTTTGAGGTGATCCGGTACGTCCGCTTGCGTGCAGGAAGCCAATGCAAGCAAAACCGCAAACAAAAGAAGTCGACGCACGAGCTATTTTCTATTAGGCGAATCGCCTGATGAAGCCTCCGCCCAGCACGCGGCTGCCGGTCGCGGAATCGTGGATCACGCAGGCCTGGCCGGGCGAGACGCCGATTTCGGGCTGGTCGAAGCGGACCGTCCAGCTTTCGCCGGCCCGGGTCACCGTCGCCGGCCGCAGCGCCTGCGAGGAGCGCACACGGACCTGAACCGGTAGCGTCCCGTCAAACGGCGCGCCGATCCAGTTCACGTCGTAGAGCGCGATTTCGCTGCGACCGAGTGCCGAGCGCGGGCCGACGACGACGCGGCGCATCTCGGGCTCCAGCCGCACGACGTAAAGCGGATCGTTCGATGTCCCTTCGCGTTCGCCGATGGCGAGGCCGCGGCGCTGACCGACAGTGAAGTGCACGATACCATCATGACGGCCAACGCTTTGGCCGCTCATGTCGACGATCTCGCCCGCCTCGATGCTCTCGGGTCGCAGCTTCTTGATCACCGAGGCGTAGTCGCCGTTGGGCACGAAGCAGATGTCCTGGCTGTCGGCCTTTTCGGCCACCGGCAGGTCGAAACGCTCGGCCAGCGCGCGCGTCTCGCTCTTGGGCAGGTGGCCGAGCGGGAAACGCAGGAAGTCGAGCTGCTCGTGGGTCGTGCCGAACAGGAAATAGCTCTGGTCGCGCGCCGGGTCGGCACCGCGGTGCAGCTCCGGGCCCTGCTCGCCCACGACGCGGCGGACATAGTGGCCGGTCGCCAGCGCCTCGGCCCCGAGTTCGCGCGCGGTCTTGAGCAGATCGCGAAACTTCACGGTGCGATTGCAGGCAATGCAAGGCACCGGCGTCTCGCCGCGCACATAGGCGTCGGCGAAGGAGTCCATGACCTCGGCGCGAAAGCGGGTTTCGTAGTCAAGCACGTAGTGCGGGATGGCCAGTCGCTCGGCGACCCGGCGGGCATCGGCGATGTCCTGGCCGGCGCAGCAGGCACCCGCCTTGCCCACTGCCGCGCCATGATCGTAGAGCTGCAAGGTCACGCCCACGACGTCGTAGCCCTGCTCGCGCAGGACCGCAGCGGTCACCGACGAATCGACGCCGCCCGACATGGCGACGACCACGCGGGTGTCAGCGGGCGACTTGTGTATTCCGAGGGAATTGGCGGCCATGGTGGGGCCTATATAGGCCCCGCCGTTAGCTGCCGCTAGTCGCGGCGATAGCCGGTATCGCGCACGGCTTTGGCCACGCCGTTGCGGTCGTAGACGATCTGCACCCGATCGCCCATCTGCACGTCGCCGTCGTCGTGCTGGGCGATGGTGACGGTCTGGCCGTCACCCTTCTGGATGGTGACCTCGATGCCGCGCTTGGTCGAATTCTGGTCGATCGCCGTGCCCGCGATAGCGCCGCCGACCGCACCCAAAAGGCCGCCGACCACCGCGCCGCCCACCGAGTTGGTGGTGGCCGCACCGATCGCTGCACCGCCGGCCATGCCGACGCCGCCGCCGATCAGCGTGCCGCCACTGACGCCGGACTGCCGGCCGCCCCTGATATTGGCCTCGCGGATCGACACGACACGGCCGCTTTCGCCGCGATAGCCCGATGGTCCCGAGGCCGAGGTCTGGACGACGCCCGGCTGAACGGCGCCGCTGCTCTCGTTGCAGGCGGCAAGGCCGGCTGCGAGCACCAGCGGAATGAATAACGTACGGATCAGGCGGACGATCATGGCTCTCCCCTCAAGGTGGATTCTCAACCTAGCCAACACCTAGTCGGGCTGGCGGTTGCTGTCGCGCACGGCCTTGGCGACGCCGTTGCGGTCTGTGACGACCTGGACGCGATCGCCCAATTGTACGTCGCCGTCGTCGCGTTGCGCCACGGTGATGGTCTGGCCGTCGTCCTTTTGCACCGTGACCTCGATGCCGCGGCCGACGCCCGACTGACGATCGACGATGGTGCCGGCGATGGCGCCGCCGACCGCACCGAGCAGCGCGCCGATCAGGCCACCGCCGATCGAACGGCTGGTCGCGCCGCCGATGGCAGCACCGCCCGCAGCCCCCATCACACCACCCATAAGAGTGCCGCCGCCGCTTCCGGAGCCGCCCGCGCCGCGAAGGCCGGCCTCACGGATCGACACGACTCGACCGCTTTCACTGACGCCCGCCGCCTGGCTGGTCGTGGAGGCCGTATTGACGATGCCGGGCTGGACGCCGGCGTTTGAGCATGCCGACAGGCCCGCCACCATGGCGAGCGGCAGGGCCAGTTTTCGAACCCAATGGGGCGTCATCTCGTGTCTCCCAGGGAGCGCAATGTCGCGGTCCTTTTCGACTAAAATACGGCACGCAACGCGCTCATATCCCCAAACGAAACCACGAGGCAGCGATTTAGTCACGTTCCTCGATCCAGGCAGCCTGGATGGCCTCCAGGATCTTCTCATTGGATCGCTTGGGATCGTCGTCAAAATCGGGCAATTCCAGCACCCATTTGTGCAGGTCGGTGAAGCGCAGATTGACGTTGTCGACGTCGGGATGGCGCTCATCGAGCTCGATGGCAATGTCCCGGACGTCCGTCCAGCGCAGCTTGGGCATGCCTCGCCTCCTACTTGTCGACCATCATGTTGCGGGTGGCGGCCGGCAGGCGGACCACCAGCCCGTCCAGCGCGTCGCTCATGCGTATCTGGCAACCGAGGCGGGAGGTGTGGGTAAGCCCGAAGGCCAGGTCCAGCATGTCCTCCTCGTCCTCGCTGGCCTGCGCCAGCTTGGCGAACCATTCCGGCTCGACGACCACGTGGCAGGTCGAGCAGGCGAGCGAACCCTCGCAGGCGCCCTCGATATCGACATGGTTGCGATGGGCGATCTCCAGCACCGACAGGCCGTTCGGCGCATCGACTTCCTTGCGCGAGCCGTCCTTCAGCACGAACACCAGCTTGGGCATATTTTGGCTCCGATTACTCCGCCACGCGGCGTTCGAGGTCGGCGACGGAACGGCCCGCCAGCGCCTCGCGAATGCCGCGATCCATGCGCCGCTCGGCGAAGGGCTTGGACACCGTCTCCAGCGCCTCGGCCGCCGCATTGATCTCGTCGCGGGAGTCCGCCGCAACGGCCTTCTGCAAACGCTGCCGCGCCGCGTCGAGTTCCGCGCGTTCGGGCTCGGCGAGCAGCGCGCCATCCTTGGCGAGCGCCGCATCGAGGGCCAGCAGGGTGCGGTTGGCCTCGACGCGCGCCTCCGTCAGCAGGCGCAAAGTCATGTCGGCCTCGGCATTGTCGAGGCTGTCGTAGAGCATGTCGGCCATGTCGTCATGGCTCAGGCCATAGGACGGCTTGACCTCGATGCGCTGGGCGATGCCGGTGGTCTTCTCCTCGGCCGAGACCGTGAGCAAGCCGTCGGCATCGACCGCGAAGCTGACGCGGATGCGCGCCGCACCCGCGACCATCGGCGGAATGCCCAAAAGCTCGAAGCGCGCCAGGCTGCGGCAGTCGGCGACCATCTCGCGCTCGCCCTGCACGACGTGGATCGCCATGGCGCTCTGGCCGTCCTGGTAGGTGGTGAAATCCTGCGCGAGCTGCACGGGGATCGGCGTGTTGCGTGGCACGACCTTTTCCACGATGCCGCCCATGGTTTCGAGGCCGAGCGACAGCGGCGTGACGTCGAGCAGCAGCGTGTCACCGCCACTGGTCAGCGCCTCGGCCTGCAAGGCGGCGCCCAGAGCGACGACTTCGTCGGGATCGATGTCCGTGAGCGGCGGCTTGCCGAGGAATTCCGCGACTTTGGCGCGGGCGAGCGGCACGCGGGTCGAGCCGCCGACCAGCACGACACCCTCCAACTCGTCGGCCTTGATGCCCGCATCCAAAAGGACGCCCTTGGCAATCTCGATGGTACGCGTGACATACGCAGCGATCATCGCGTCGAATTCATCGCGCGTCAGCGCATGGAAGGACGGCGTACCCGACAGTTCGAGACGGCCTGACGTCTGCTCGCGGTCGGAGAGCTGCTCCTTCATGGTACGGGCAAGGCCCAGTGCCTTCTTCACGGCGCTTTCGTCGATGGCGTCGACGAGGCCATCGCGCTTGCGCTCGGCCAGCATCCGCTCGGCGATGGCGCGGTCGAAATCGTCGCCGCCAAGGGCGGTGTCGCCCCCAGTCGCCAGCACCTGGAATACGCCCTTCTCCAGCCGCAGCAGCGAGAAATCGAACGTGCCGCCGCCCAGATCATAGACGGCGTAAAGACCCTCTGAACCCTTATCGAGGCCGTAAGCCAGCGCCGCCGCCGTCGGCTCGTTCACGAGACGCAGCACTTCAAGGCCCGCCACACGGGCGGCATCGCGAGTCGCCGTGCGCGCGGCATCGTCGAAATAGGCGGGCACCGTGATGACGGCGCGCTCGACCGGCTTTTCGAGAGCCGCTTCGGCACGCTTGCGCAGCGTCTTCAGGATCTCGGCGGAAATCTCGACCGGCGAGCGCGGTTTGCCGCCGATGCGCAGCTTCACCATGTCGTGCTGGCCGCTGCCAGGTTCGATCTCGTAGGGTAGTACGCCGGCCACTGTGTGCAGGTCGGCGGCACCCCGTCCCATCAGGCGCTTGATCGAGGAGACGACGCGCGTCGGTTCGCTTGCCAGCAGCGCGCGGGCGTCGTCGCCGACCAGCACGCCGCCGGCCGCGGGCCAGGCCACGATCGAGGGCACCAGTGCCTTGCCAGTCTCGTCGTGCAGCGCGGCGGGCACGCCGTCGCGGGCGATGGCAACCACGGAATTGGTCGTGCCTAGATCGATGCCGACCGCCAGCGCGCCCTCGCCCGCATGGGGCAGCGGCGTTTCGCCCGGCTCGTGGATCTCCAGCAGACTCATGCTCTTGCTCGTTCGAGGTTAGTGCGCCGCGACCGCGCCTCCTCGGCGAACTTGTCGAGGTAGCGCAGGCGAAGGAGCGCCTTTCTGATGGCGGGCTTGTCGTTTGCCAAGAATAAACTGCCCACCGCCGCCAGCGACTTCTGCACGTCGCGGTGCGCCGTGTCGGCCAAAGCGTCGATGGCTTCAGGCGTTGCCGCCTCGTGCAGGGCCTCGCGCGTTTCCATGGCTTCCATCAGCAGGTCCGGATCGTCGATCGTCTTGCCGTCGCCCGGCAGGTCAACGCCATTCAATTGAGCCAGATAGAAGGCCCGCGACAGCGGATCCTTCAGCGTCCGGTAGGCCTCGTTCAGCGAAGCCGCCTCGCTCGACGCCTTGGCTTGCTCGGCAGCCGGTTGGGTCACAAATCGGTCGGGGTGCCATTGCCGTTGCAAGGCAAAGTAGACGCGATCGAGGGTGGCCGGCTCCAGGTCGAGCGCCGCCGACAATCCCAGCCGCGCGAAATGGTCCATGACGCGGCGTCGTCAGACGTGGAAGGATTCGCCGCAGCCGCAGCGGCCCTTCTCGTTCGGGTTCTTGAACACGAAGCCCGACTTCAGCTTCTCTTCCTCGTAGTCCATCTCGGTGCCGATCAGGAACAGCGAGGCCTTGGGATCGATCAAGAGCTTGATACCGTTGGCCTCGACGACCTCGTCCATCGGCTCCTGCTTGTCGGCGAATTCGAGCGTGTAGCTCATGCCCGAGCAGCCCTTGGAGCGCACGCCGATGCGGATGCCGGCGGTTGGCTTGCCTCGGCTCTCGATCAGCGCCTTGACGCGCTCGGCGGCGCCCGGCGTCACCGACATGACGGCCGGACGCGGCCGGCGCACGCGAGGCGTCGCCGGCGCCGCGGGCGCGGAAGAGGTCGTTGCAGGCTGAACCGTGTCGCTCATCGCACTTCCTACTAATTTACCAACCTTGCTTACGCGTCCTTCTTGCCGGCCTTGGCGCGGTAGTCGGCAATCGCCGCCTTGATCGCGTCCTCGGCCAGCACCGAGCAGTGGATCTTGACAGGCGGCAGGGCCAGATGCCGGGCAATGTCGGTGTTCTTGATCGTCTCGGCCTCGTCCAGGGTCTTGCCCTTGACCCATTCAGTGACGAGCGAGCTCGAGGCGATGGCCGAGCCGCAGCCGAAGGTCTTGAACTTGGCATCCTCGATCAGGCCATCGGCGCCGACCTTGATCTGCAGCTTCATGACGTCGCCGCAGGCGGGCGCGCCGACCAGACCGGTGCCAACATCCTCGGCGTTCTTGTCGAGCGCGCCGATGTTGCGGGGGTTCTCGTAGTGGTCGATCAGTTTTTCACTGTAGGCCATGACACTCTCCTCAGGCTTTTCCGCGGTTCAATGAGCCGCCCATTCGATCGACTTGATGTCGATGCCCTCCTGGGCCATTTCCCAGAGCGGGCTCATTTCACGCAGCTTGGTGACGTGGTGCACGAGCTCGGCGACGGCGGTGTCGACTTCGTGCTCGGTGGTGAAGCGTCCAAGGCCAATGCGCAACGAGGTGTGCGCCATCTCCTCCTCGACGCCCAGCGCGCGCAGCACGTAGCTGGGCTCGAGCGAGGCCGAGGTGCAGGCCGAACCCGACGATACCGACAGGTTCTTGATACCCATCATCAGCGACTCGCCCTCGACATAGGCGAAGCTGATGTTGAGGTTACCCGGGATGCGGTGCTCGAGGTCGCCGTTGATGACGAGGTCGGTGAGCTTGGACTGCAGGCCCTTCAGCATGCGGTCGCGCAGCTTGGTCAGGCGCTTTGCTTCGGCATCCATTTCCTTGGCCGCAATCTCGCAGGCTTCGCCCAGACCAACGCAAAGCGGCGTCGGCAGCGTGCCCGAGCGAAAACCACGCTCCTGGCCGCCGCCCACGATCAGGGGAACCAGGCGCACCCGCGGCTTGCGGCGGACGTAGAGCGCGCCGATGCCCTTGGGGCCGTAGATCTTGTGGCCCGAGATGCTCATGAGGTCGATGTTCATCGCCTCGACGTCGAGCGGGATCTTGCCGGCGGCTTGGGCGGCGTCGGTGTGGAAGAAGGCGCCCTTCTCGCGGCAGATCTTGCCGATCTCGGCCAGCGGCTGGATGACGCCGATCTCGTTGTTCACCGCCATCACCGAGACGACGACCGTCTTGTCGGTCACCGCCGCGCGCAGCACGTCGAGATCGAGCAAGCCGTTCTTCTGCACCGGCAGATAGGTGACCTCGAAGCCCTGCTGCTCGAGATGGCGGCAGGTATCGAGCACACACTTGTGCTCGGTCACGGTGGTGACGATGTGATTGCGCCGGTCCTTGTAGAACTCGGCGACGCCGCGGATGGCGAGGTTGTTCGATTCGGTGGCGCCGGATGTGTAGATCACTTCCTTCTCGTCGGCGCCGATCAGCTTGGCGACCTGGGCGCGCGCCTTCTCGACGCCCTCCTCGGCCTCCCAGCCGTAGCTGTGGCTGCGCGAATGGGCGTTGCCGAACTTGGTCGTGAAGTACGGCATCATCGCTTCCAGCACCCGCGGATCCATCGGCGTGGTCGCCTGATAGTCGAGGTAGATCGGCTGGTCGTTGCGCCGCATCTGGGTAAACGCGTTCATCACTAACCCCTTGAAATTCCTATGCCGCACGGGCTTGGGTAATATCCGAGTGCGGTACTCGGATATATAGGTCCTGCCAGGCCGCAATCAAGCGTTCGATATCCCCGGAAACCGTGTTCCAGCCGAGACTTATCCTGAGCGCCGTATCGGCTTCGGCATCTTTTACGCCCATGGCCGACAGCACCGCCGAGCGGGTCACCTTGCCCGACGAGCAGGCCGCTCCGGCGCTGACCGCGACGCCCGCGAGATCGAGCGCCATCACCTGGGTCTCCGCCCGCACGCCCGGCATAGAGATGCAGGCCGTGTTGGGCAGACGCGGCGCCCCGGCGCCAAAGACGCGTGCCGCGGGAGCGATGTCGAGCAGTGCCGCTTCGAGGCGGTCGCGCAGGCCGGTCGCATCGAGTCCCATGCGGGCCTCGGCCGCCGCCACGCCAAATCCGACGATACCCGACACGTTCTCCGTGCCGGCGCGACGGTTGGATTCCTGCCCGCCGCCGCGACGATCGGTGACGAGCGGCGCGCCATTACGGATCGCCAAGGCGCCCACACCCGTCGGGCCGCCGAGCTTGTGGGCTGACAGGCTGAGATAATCGATGCCGAGGCCGTGCATATCGACAGGCACCTTGCCCGCACCCTGGACGGCGTCGCAATGAACGAGTGCGCTGGCGGCGCACGCCAACTGCACGATCGTGGCGATCGGCTGCAGCACACCGGTTTCGTTGTTGGCGAACATCACCGACACCAGCGCCGGCTCGCTCGAGGCCGCGAGCATCCGCTCCAGTGCGGTCAGATCGACGACGCCTTCGCCATCGACCGGGATCTTTTCGGCGTTCGGTACTGCGCGCAAAACGCTGTCGTGCTCGATAGCCGACACCAGTACACGCTTCCGCCCCGCCCCGGCGAGTGCAAGGCTGTTGGCCTCGGTTCCGCCTGACGTAAACACGATCTCCGCCGGCATCGCGCCAACCAGCGCGGCAACGCCGCGGCGCGCCGCGTCGATGCGGCCGCGGGCGGCGCGGCCCCAGCGATGGACCGACGAAGGATTGCCGCCGGCGCGCAACGTCTCGGCCATAGCGTCGAACGCCGCGGGCCGAAGCGGGCTCGTGGCGTTGTGGTCAAGATAGGTGGCGGCGGTCACGGAAACCGCCCTAGCTTGCAGCGGCCATCGACGAATCGGACCGCGCGGTCTCCTGCGCTTCGGCCAGACGCGGCGCCAGCTTGCGCTCCAGCACGTCGAGCAGCGTCACCGAGCTCAGGAAATTGTGGATCTGGTTGCCGAGCTCCTCCCACAGATCGTGGGTCAGGCACTTGCTGCGATCGGCGCGGCAACCGGTGGCGCCCATCTCGGTGCAGCGCGTCGCCTTCATCGGCTCGTCGACCGCGAGAATGATTTCCGAGACCCGCGTGTCGGCCGAGGTCTTGGCGAGGCGATAGCCGCCGCCCGGACCGCGCGCGCTCTTCACCAGGCCGGCACGGCGCAGGCGGGCAAAAAGTTGCTCGAGATACGACAGCGAGATCTCCTGCCGGGTAGCAATATCCGACAAAGAAACCGGCTTGGCCTGCGCGTGACGCGCGAGGTCAACCATCGCCATGACGGCGTAACGTCCCTTGGTGCTGAGCTTCACAGCATCCTCCTGCGCCGGGTTCGCCGACAAAATCGCGTCAGAACACCCGAAAAGTCTTGAATTGAAGGCGTTACTAACGATATGCCCAAGCCCCAAGGCTGGTTCTCGGGAAAGACCAACTTAACTGCTCGGATTTAGTAAACCCGAGTAGAATGGTCAAGTATCAAGATTCCCACCGTAAAGCGCCTCATGTCCCGCGCCCGGGGCCAACGAAGGTTAAAAATCTTCCATGCCTGACGTGATGTTCACCGGACCTGAAGGTCGCCTGGAGGGTCGCTATCACCAGAGCAAGGAAGAACATGCGCCCATCGCGCTAATTCTTCATCCCCATCCACAGTACGGCGGGACGATGAACCACAAGGTGGTTTTCTCGCTGTTCCACGTCTTCGTGAACCGCGGCTTCTCGGTGCTGCGCTTCAATACCCGCGGGGTCGGGCGCTCGCAAGGCCGCTTCGACAACGGCATGGGCGAGCTTTCGGACGCCGCCGCCGCACTGGACTGGCTGCAGGGCATGAACGCCGACGCCAAGTCGTGCTGGATCGCCGGCTACTCGTTCGGCGCCTGGATCAGCATGCAGCTCCTGATGCGCCGCCCCGAGATCGATTGCTTCATCGCGGTGGCGCCGCCGGCCAATTCCTACGATTTCGCCTTCCTCGCCCCCTGCCCGGCCTCCGGCCTGATCGTCGGCGCGGAAAAGGACGAGGTCGTGCCGCTCGCCGACATCCAGAAGCTGGTGACGCGCCTGTCGCTGCAGAAGGGCATCACGGTCGATTCTAAGACCGTGAAGGGCGCCAACCACTTCTTCCACGACACGCTCGACAAGCTCGCCGTCGATATCGACAAGTACGTCGAGAAGAGCCTGAAGAATCCGCCGGGCCGCGCGACGAGCAACAAGGAACCTTAAGGCAGGTTCAGGCGCCCGCCGCTCATCGGCTTGGGCACGCCTGTCGTTCCAGGGAAACTGTACGGCAGGCCGAGCAGCGAACGCACCGCAAGGAAGGCGAAGGCCTGGGCCTCCAGCGCATCGCCGTCCCAGCCGAGATCCTGCGCCGTCACAATCCGTCCCCGCGTTTCCTCGGCAATCGCCTTCAGCAGCATCGGATTGCGCGCGCCGCCGCCGCAAATCACCCAGCGCTTGGCAGCGGCGGGAAAATGTCTGGCGGCCAGCGCGATCGCCCGCGCCGTGCCGCGCGTCAGGGTCGCGGCGCCGTCGGCGGCACTCAATCCCTCGGCCCATGAGTCGTTGAAGTCGCCACGGTCGAGCGACTTGGGCGGCGTCCTGGTAAAGTAGCGATGCTCGCTGAACCGCTCGAGCCGCGTGCGGTCGACCTTGCCCGCCGCCGCCAGCGCGCCATCGGTATCGAAGCGCACGCCGGCGCGGCGGACGCACCAATCGTCGATCGGCGCATTGCCCGGTCCGGTGTCGAACGCCAGCAACGTATCGTCGGCACCGATCCAGGTGACATTGGCCACGCCGCCGATATTCACCACGGCAAGCGGCCGTTCGAGATCGCGCACCAGGGCCGCGTGATAGATCGGCACCAGCGGCGCACCCTGCCCGCCGGCCGCGACATCGGCGCCGCGCAGATCGTTGACCACCTGGACACCGAGCGCCCTGGCCAGCGCACCACCGTCGCCAATCTGCCAGGTGAAGCGCCGCTCCGGGCGATGGGTAATGGTCTGTCCGTGAAAGCCCACGACATCGAGTGACGACAGGGCAATGCCGTGCTGCGCCGACCACTGCGTCGCCGCCGCGACATGCGCATCGGTCACGGCCAGCTCGGCAGCACGGGTCGCCTCGCTTGGCCCGTCCGCGCCGAACGCCGCGCGGATCGTCCGGCGCGCCTCATCGGCATAGGGCACGGTGAGGCCGGGTCCAAACGACGCGACGCTCTCGCCGTCGGTCTCGATCATGGCCACGTCGACCCCGTCGACCGAGGTCCCGCTCATGAGGCCCAGCGCGCGCAGGAGGGATGAAGCCATGGCAGGAATGTGTTACACCGCCGGCCCTTCACGAACAAACGAGCCAGGCTGGCGATGTCGGGTTTCAAGTCGGATTTCATGCGCATCGTGCACGAGCGCGGCATGGTGCATCAGTGCAGCGATGCCACCCGCCTCGACGAGGTGCTGTCGAGCGGCCTGCGCACGGCCTATATCGGCTTCGACTGCACCGCCGATTCGCTGCATATCGGCCACCTCCTGCAGATCATGCTGCTGCGCTGGTGGCAGAAGACCGGCCACAAGCCGATTGCGCTCATGGGCGGCGGCACGACCAAGGTCGGCGACCCCTCGGGCCGCGACGAGACGCGCCAGCTTCTGACGGCCCAGCAGATCGACGCCAACATGGCGAGCATCAAGCGCAGCTTCCAGAACTACCTCGCGTTCGGCGATGGCGCCACGGATGCGGTAATGACCAACAATGCCGACTGGCTCGACACGCTGCTCTACATCCCGCTGCTGCGCGACGTCGGCCGGCACTTCTCGGTCAACCGCATGCTGACCATGGACTCGGTGAAGCTGCGGCTGGAACGCGACCAGCCACTCACCTTCCTCGAATTCAACTACATGATCCTGCAGTCCTACGATTTCGTCGAACTCTACAAGCGCCACAAGTGCATCGTGCAGATGGGCGGCTCGGACCAGTGGGGCAACATCGTCATGGGCGCCGACCTCGGCCGGCGCATGGCAGGCGCCGAACTGTTCGCGCTGACCTCGCCGCTGCTCGCGACGGCATCGGGCGCCAAGATGGGCAAGAGCGTGGGCGGCGCGGTGTGGCTGAACGCCGAGCGGCTCTCGCCCTACGACTTCTGGCAATACTGGCGCAACACCGAGGATGCCGACGTCGGCCGCTTTCTCCGGATTTTCACCGACATGCCGCTCGCCGAGATCGCCCGCCTGGAGGCGCTCAAGGGCCAGGAGATCAACGAGGCGAAGAAGATCCTCGCCACCGAGGTGACGCGGCTCGCCCATGGCGAGCAAGCAGCCGAGACAGCGGCCGACACCGCGCGCCGCACCTTCGAGGAGGGCAGCCGGGCCGAGGCCCTGCCGACCGCCGACGTGCCGCGCGCCAAGCTTGCCGCCGGCATGGCGGCGTTCGAACTGTTCCATGTCGCGGGACTGGCCGAAAGCCGCAACGAGGCGCGCAAACTGATCAAGGGTGGCGGCGCGCGGCTGAACGACAAACCGATCGCCAGCGACACGGCGATCATCAACGATTCCGAACTCGACGCCGGCGGTACGCTCAAGCTGTCGGCCGGCCGCAAGCGCCACATGCTGGTGCGGGCAGTTTAGGGCACCCGCTGGATTTCCGGGTTGGTCGGTCCCTGCGAAGGATCGCCGCCGCCATTGAAGATCTCGCGCAGCGCGCCCGGCGTGATCGCCGACATCGGGTTGATGCTCGCCTTGGGATCGTCGAGCGGCCCTTCCAGGCGATAGCTGATGGCGAACAGGCCGCCATCCCTGCCGCCGGTCAGCAGCGGACCCAGGAGCGGCACGTTCGACAGCACGTTGTTCAAGGGGAAGGCCGGCACAACGACGCCGTGCATCTGCACCGTGTCGTTGGCCAGATCGATGACGCCCTGGGCGGTCAGCCCGATCGACTGGCCGTTGGTTCGTCCCTTCTTGATCTCGACGCGCTCTCCGGTCTTGACGATGTCGGCCTCGAGGATCTCGTAGGTCTGCAGCGCGTTGCCGGCACGGCTCAGTCCTTCGATGGTCGAGTTGAGCGTGCCGATGCCGGGCCGCGGCGTCACGATCTCCATGCGGTACTGGCCCATGCTGAGCTTGCCGGTTACCGGCGCTACCGGTTTGCTCTCGTCGAAGCGGCCGTCGAACGCCAGCCAGGCGCCGACCAGGCCGTCGAGCCAGCCGGCGTTCTTCAGCATCTGCCCAAGGTTGTTGATGTTGATCTTGACCGTGCGTCCCTGACCCGACGGCGCGATGCGGAAGGTCGAACCGCCGGCCGCCGGCATGTTCAGATCGGCGAAGTTCATCCGATCGCCGACGATCTCGAAACTGCCGCTGACGCCGCCCAGCGTGCCGCGCTCGACCAGGACCTGGTCGAGCGCCACCGACACGGCGACCCGCGCCGTCGACGGCGGCGATTGCGGCGCGGCCGCGTGGGCCTGGGCCTCCTGCTCGCGGCTATGAAGAAACTGGCGCACGCGGCTCCATTCCAATGTCCTGCCGCGAATGGCGATTTCCATTCCGTTGTCAGCACGCCGCCATTCCGCCGAGAGATCGCTGCGCCCGAGTGAGAACTGCTGCAGCGTCATCTGCTGCAGATCGTTGCTGCTCCCGAAGCGCGCCTGCCCCTTGCTGGAGAGGCCGGCGGCACGGCCGTCGAAATCGATGGTCCTGAGCTTGGCGCCCGGCGCCATGCGCACCGTCGTGCTGATCTGGCCTTCGGTACCGGCGTCCTTGGTCCAGGCCAGCGCCGGTATCGTCCACTTGGCGCCCTTGAGATCGAAGCGGCCGACCATCTCACTCGTGCCGTTGAGCGCCACTTGGTACGAAAGATTGACGCCGACCGGACCGCTGATCGCCGGCTCGACGTCGGGCAGCCCCGCCTTGGTGAACATGGCGGTGGGCGCCGTGCCCTTGACCTCGTAGCGGCGGCGGAACGGCTGGCGCGCGCCGAACAATTCCCGCCAGCTGGAATCGAGGCTGCTGCCGTCGAACTTGCCCTGGCCGGCAATGCGAAGCTCCGGACCGGAATAGATGACCTTGGCCGTCGCATCGGTAAGGTCGACCTTGCCGAGCGCTTCGCGCAGCACAAACCCGGACAGCGCGGCCTCGGCCTTGATGTCGAGATCGGCCAGCGTCAGGGCGTTGATCAGCGGAAAGCGCAGCGTCACTTCCGCCGCCACGTCGCCGCTCACGCGTTTGGCATCGTAAAGCACGTCCTTGGGGAGCCCGAGCCTGGGCCGGGCGAGAAAATCCATCACCGCGCCGGCCTGGCCGGTTATCGGCACCTTGATGCTGGCATATTGCGTAGGACCATTCAGTTCCGTCATGTCGACGGTGGCACCGGTTACAGCGAGTCCCGCACCGCGCCCGCCGGCGATGTCGAAATGCAGGGTGTCGCCCTCGTACCGCGCCGTTCCGGAGACTCCCTCGAGCACCGGCATTTCCGTCATGTAGCGGACGTTGAGACCGCGATAGTCGAGCGTCACCACGGCGCGATCCACGGCTGCCTCGTCGAGCTTGCCCAGCATGCCGCTCAGCGCGAACTCCCCTCCGACGGCCACTTCGCCGCCCGAAACATTGGCTATCGACCAATCGCGGCCGCCGCGGGCGAATTGGATCGGCCAGTAATCGCCGATGCGATCGAACGGAACGTGGCTGAGCTCGGCCCGACCGGCGAAACTGACCTCGCGGTCCTTGATGACACCGGCGCCGCCGACCCTGAGCTTCACGGCGCCGAGATCGGCCTCCATGCTTTCGATCCTGAGGCTGTGGGCCACCGCGTCGAGCATCAGGCGCGCGTGCAATGACTGGACGGGATGACCGACTGGCAGGATATCCGGCAAGGTGATGCGGCCGTTGCGGCCGGTGACTTCGATGGAAACGCTTTCGATCTCGCCGCTGCCGCTGGCCTCGACGCGGAACCGGCCGGACAGCGGCAGGTCGATGCCGCGCAGAACGGCAAGATCTGCCCCGAAATCGGCAAACTGCGACAGCCGCACGCCCTCCGCCCGCGTCTCCAGCGAGACGTGACTGCGGTCGCGACTGTAATTGCCGGAGACGGCGAGATGGATCGGCTCGCTGCCGTTGTCGAAGCGGGCTTCGGCGGAAATGACGACGCCGGTTGCGCCGCGCTTCAAGCTTGCCTTGGCGGCGGGAGCCGTCCAGCTGAGGCCGGTCGATGAATCGCGCAGGGTAAGATGCGCCTGCTCGATCAGCACGGTGTCGAGCTGGCCGAGCAGGCGGTCGCCGTTGAGCTCCGCAAGAAGCTGGTCGATCACCAGCGCGGCGACCTGAGTCTGCGGCTGCGATTCACCCTGATTCAGCATGGCGCGCAGCAGGCCGCCCTTGCGGATGTCGGCGTCGAGCCTCGGCTTCAAGATTACCACGGCGGTCGGCGCAAGCTTGCCGGCGAGCACCGAACGCGGATCAAAGCTCAGCGCGATGCTGGGAGCGCCGGCGATGACCCAGCCGGCCTCGTCGACTGCCTGGATATCCTGCAGGACCAGCTGGATCGGCTGTCCGATCGCCGACCATTCGGCCATGACGCGGGCAGCCGTGAGCTTGACCTTGCCGCCGGAGGTGATGAATTCGCGCTGGGCCATGTCGTGGAGGAATTCGAGCTCGATCGGGCCCGCCAGCAGGCGCAGCACGGCGACCGCCGCGATGACGGCAACGCCAGCGACGACCAGGACCAGCCCGCGGGCCAGCACTCGAAATACTCTCTTCACCGACTAAAGCTTCATCTTCCGCGTTGACGATGACCGCGCGCCTGAGCGAGCGTGCCGCGGCCTCTTTCCAATCTAACCAGCGTCGCCCCCCATGTCTTGGCTTTCCGCCGCCCGCCTGCCCCGTCCGCACGATGCGGAGCGTTGCACGGTGGCGTGGGCACGCTGGACCGAGGCGGCACCCCGCCCACACGAACCTTCGGCAGTGGCGCTGCTCGAGGCGTTGTTCGGCAACAGCCCCTACCTGACCGAAACCCTCCTACAAAGCCCGGAGTTTGCGGCTGATCTGTGGCATCGCGGCCCCGACACGGTGGTAGCCGACTTGATGGCCGAACTGCAGGCATCGCGGGCATCTGCGCGCCATGGCGCCGAGCCGGTGGCCGTGGCCGCCTCGCTGCGGCGCCAGAAGCGGCGCTTCGCGCTCGTCGTGGCGGTGGCCGACATCGCCGGCGTCTGGCCGCTCGAACGCGTCACCGGGGCTCTCAGCGCCTTCGCATCGGGCGCACTCGATGCGTTGACCGATTCGATCCTGCTGCAGCTGGCACGCGACGGCCAGTTGCCGATCGGCAACGAGCCCGACGCCGCCGCCCTTACGGTGCTGGGCTTCGGCAAGCTCGGCGCCGGCGAGCTCAACTACTCGAGCGACATCGACCTGATCCTGCTCTACGACCGTCATGCTCCGACGATCGCCGAGAACGAGCAGATCTCGCGCCACATGGTGCGCGCCGCCCGGCTTCTCGTGCAGTTGATGTCCGAGACGTCGGTCGACGGCTACATTTTCCGCACCGACCTCAGGCTGCGCCCCGACCCCGGCTCGACGCCGCTTGCCATGTCGGTGCAGGCGGCCGAGCTATACTACGAGAGCGTCGGCCAAAACTGGGAACGCGCGGCGATGATCAAGGCCCACCCCGTTGCCGGCAACCGCGCCGTCGGCGAGGCCTTCCTCGCCAACATGCGGCCCTATATCTGGCGCAAGCATCTCGACTTCGCCGCCATCCACGACATCCATTCCATCAAGCGCCAGATCGACGCCCATCGCGGCGGCGGCACGGTGAAGGTGCTCGGCCACAACGTGAAGCTCGGCCGCGGCGGCATCCGCGAGATCGAGTTCTTCGCCCAGACCCAGCAGCTGATCTTCGGCGGACGCGATCCCTCGCTGCGCCTGCGCGGCACGGTCGAGACGCTGCGCGCGCTCACCGTCACCGGCCATGTCGCGCCGCAGGCGGCCGACGAGCTGATCGAGGCCTACAACTTCCTGCGTGGCGTCGAGCATCGCCTGCAGATGGTCGACGACAAGCAGACGCACAGCGTTCCCGACACCGAGGCCGGCGTTGCCGCCATCGCGACCTTCCTCGGCTATGAAGATCCGGCGGCGTTTCAGAAAGACCTGCTGCAGCGCCTGCGCTGCGTCGAAGGCCACTATGCCCGCCTGTTCGAGGAGGCGCCGAGCCTGGCCGGCCCCGGCGGCAACCTGGTCTTCACCGGCACCGACGACGATCCCGGCACGCTGGAGACGCTGCGCGAACTCGGTTTCCGCGACGTTTCCTCGGCCGCCGGCATCGTGCGGCGCTGGCACCACGGCCGCTACCGCGCCACCGCGACGGCACGCGCACGCGAGCTTCTGACCGAGCTGATGCCGGGCATGCTGGGCGCGTTGGGATCGACCGCCTCGCCCGACCAGGCGCTGCTCAATTTCGACCGCTTCCTGGGCAATCTGCCGGCGGGCGTGCAGCTCTTCTCGCTGTTCAAGGCCCATCCGGCGCTGCTCGAGCTGGTGGCGGCGATCATGGGCAGCGCACCGCGGCTTGCCGCACACCTGGCGCGCCGCACCGTGCTCCTCGACTCGGTCCTGTCGCCCGATTTCTATCAGCCGCTGCCCCCTGCCGCGGAGATGGCCGCCGATCTCACCCGCGCGCTTGCCGCCGTCGACCATGAGCAGGACATCCTCGACGTGGCACGGCGCTGGGCCAACGACCGCCGCTTCCAGATCGGCGTGCAGCAGCTCAAGAGCATCGTCAGGCCGGCCCAGGCCGGACTCGCCTATTCCGACGTCGCGGAAGCGACCATCGCGGCGTTGTGCGACCGCGTCGAACGCAAGTTCGCCGAGACGCATGGCGGCTTTCGCGGCTCTCGGCTGGCCGTGCTTGGCCTCGGCAAGCTCGGCAGCCGCGAGATGTCGGCCACGTCCGACCTCGACCTGATCTTCGTCTACGACATCCCGCCCGACCTCGAAGCCTCGCAGGGCGGCCAGCCGCTGCCGCCGATCCAGTACTACACGCGGCTCAGCCAGAAGATCGTGACGGCGCTCACCGCCCACACCAACGAGGGCGACCTCTACGAAGTCGACATGCGGCTGCGGCCGTCCGGGCGGGCCGGACCGCTCGCCAATTCACTGACCGGCTTCGAGAACTATCACGCGCAATCGGCATGGACCTGGGAACACATGGCGCTGACGCGCGCGCGCGTCATCCACGGACCGCCGGGCCTGGTCGATCGCCTCGCCGACATCGTGCGCGCGACCCTCCGCCGGCCACGCGATCCCGCCACGCTGGTGCGCGACGTCGCCGATATGCGCCACCGCATCGCCCAGCAGAAGCCGGCTAAGAGCGTGTGGGACTTCAAGCACCTGCGCGGCGGGCTGTTCGATATCGATTTCGTAGCGCAGTACCTCGCGCTGCGTCACGCCCCCGAACGCCCCGACCTGCTCGATCCACATCCTGCCGAGATGCTGCGCCGCGCCGCCGCGGCCGGCCTGATCGACACCGCCGACGCCGATCGCCTGCGCGACGCCCGTGTGCTGTTCTCCGACGTCCAGAGTCTGCTCAGGCTCACGCTCGACGGCGACGAGGCCGACTTCGACGAGACCCGCGCGCCGGAAGGCCAGCGGCGCCTGATCGCCGGTACCGAAGACGCGCACGACCTCGGCGAATTGCGCGCGCGCATCGAGGCTGAAGCGGCCGATGCCCATGCTATATATCGGCGCATCGTCGAGGAGCCGGCGCGCGCCGCCGGTTGGCAAACACGTAGCGAAGGCAAGGGGAGCGAAGCATGAGCGTTGCGGAAGGCAAGAAGGCCCCGGATTTCACCGCCGCCACCGATGGCGGCAAGAAGCTCAAGCTGTCGGAGCTGCGCGGCAAGCCGGTCGTGCTCTATTTCTATCCCAAGGACGACACGCCGGGCTGCACCACCGAGGCCTGTGGCTTCCGCGATGCCGCATTCGACTTCAAGAAGCTGAAGGCGCAGGTGATCGGCATCTCCAAGGACAGCGTCGCCCGCCACGACAAGTTCAAGGCCAAGTACGAGCTCAACTTTCCGCTGGTCTCCGACGAGGACGGCAAGATCTGCGAGAAGTACGGCACCTGGATCGAGAAGAGCCTGTACGGCCGCAAGTACATGGGCATCGACCGCGCGACCTTCCTGATCGAAGCCACCGGCACCGTGCGCAAGATCTGGCACAAGGTGAAGGTCAATGGCCACGTCGACGAGGTGCGCGAGGCGCTGAAAGGGCTTTAACCGCGCTTGACTGGCGGCGCGGATTTTTCTACTGACGCCGCCCGCACGGAAGGAAGGTGGGCCGCGTTTGACGCGGCTTTCAGAATTGAAAGCCCTTCCGGCGCTTGCTCATTGTCTCGTCGTAGCTGGGTGACATGGCCTCCGCGTCGTTCACGGCGACAAGGAGCTTCTGGAAAAGCTCGGCCGCCACGACCCCTGCCCCTGCGGATCGCGACGCCGGTTTCAAGGCGTGCTGCCGCGACTCCAACCGGTTTCATCGACCGGCGCCACTACGAACGCTAGCCGCCGCCGCTGCCTTCGCCGCCCGGAAGCGTCATGGCGTGCGGATCGAGCAGGCGGTCGAGCTCGTCCTTGGGCAGCACCTTCAGCTCGAGGGCGAGCTGGCGCACCGTCTTGCCCTCGGCCAGCGCCTGCTTGGCGAGTGCGGCCGCCCTGTCGTAGCCGATCACCGGCACCAGGCTGGTCGCCATGGCGAGGCTGCCTTCGATCAGCGCCGCGGCGCGGGCGCGATCGGGTTCGAGGCCGGCCAGGAGCCTGTCGGTGAAGGTCGAGACGGCGTGGGCCAGAAGCTCGATCGACTCCATCGTGGCGTCGATCATCACCGGCATGGCGACGTTGAGGTCGAGCATCGAGCCGACGCCGCCCAGGGCCGCCGCCGTCACCGTGGCGTCGTTGCCGATGACGCGGCACATCACCATGATCGCCGCCTCCGCGATCACCGGATTGACCTTGCCCGGCATGATCGAGCTGCCGGGCTGCACGGCGGGCAGCTTCAGCTCGCCCAGGCCACTGCGCGGGCCCGAACCCATGAGGCGGATGTCGCCCGCAATCTTGCCGAGGCTGACGGCGACGGTCTTGAGATGGCCCGAGACCTCGACCATGGCGTCCTTGGCCTGCTGCGCCTCGAAATGATTGTCGGCCTCGCGGAACGGCAGGCCGAGACGGCCGGCGAGCTTTGTCGCAACGCGCTTGCCGAATTCCTCGTGGGTGTTGATGCCGGTGCCGACGGCGGTGCCTCCGATGGCGAGTTCGACCAGCACCTCCAGCGCCCGCCGGCAGCGCTCCTCGCCGTGGCGGATCTGGCTCGCATAACCGGAGAACTCTTGGCCGAGGCGGATCGGGGTAGCATCCTGCAGGTGGGTGCGGCCGATCTTGACGACGTCGTCCCAGTCCCTGGCCTGCTTCTCCAGCCGCTCGGCCATGCCGACCAGCGCCGGCATCAAATGTCGATCTATGCCGACAGCGGCGGCGAGATGCATGGCCGTCGGGAAGGTGTCGTTAGACGACTGGCCCATGTTAACGTGATCGTTAGGATGAACCTCTAATGGCTTGCAAAGACTGGATATTACCTCGTTCAAATTTGTGTTGGTCGAGGTCCCGGAACCGGTCTGGAAGACGTCGATCGGGAAATGGCGGTCGTGCTTGCCCGCGGCGATCTCTTCCGCCGCCTTGACGATGGCGGCGTGCCTCTCCCGGTCGAGGCGGCCGAGTTCGCGGTTCACATCGGCGCAGGCGGCCTTGAGCTGGCCGTAGGCATGGAGAAAGGCCGCCGGCAGCGGCCGGCCGGAAATCGGAAAATTCTCGACGGCACGCTGGGTCGAGGCGCCCCACAGCGCCCAGGCGGGAACCTCCATGGTCCCCATGGTGTCGCGTTCGGTGCGCGTGTCGTCGGTCATGGCTTCTTAGCTAGCCAGCCGTAGACCTTCTGCAAGGTGCCGCCCATCAATACCGCGCGGTCGCTGTCGGACAGCCGGTCGCTGACGCGGAAGGCATCGACGCCCTCTTTATAGGTCAGAAGCGCGGTCGCCCGCGTCCAGTCGGTGCCCCACATGCAGCGCTCGAGCCCGAAGGTGTCAAGGATGCGGCTGAGCGGATCCCAGATGTCCTTGTAGGGAAATTTTTCATGGGAGAGCGTGCAGGCGCCGGTGATCTTGACCGTGACGTTCTTGAGCCGCGCCAGCGCCAGCAGCTTCGGCAGGTCTTTCCACGGTTCGGCCGGCGCCGGCGGATAGAACGGCTGCTGCTGGCCAAGATGGTCAATCACCATCGAGGTGTCGGGATTGCGCGCGGCAAGAGCTGCCACCTGATCGAGTCGGCCCCAGCACTGCATGTTGACCGGCATATGGTGCTTGGCCGCCGCCGCCAGCACGTTATTGATGCCGGGGTCCGCCGGATCGGTCGAAATCTCTGGCCGCATCATGATGCGGATCGCAACAGTGCCGTCCCGCTTCGCCCAGTCGGCGATGGTCTCGGCCACCGCGGGGTCGTTGGCATTGACCGGCTTGATCAGCGCGAAGCGGCCGGGATGCGCCTTGTGGACGGCGACCGCATAAGAGTCGTCGAAGCGGTAGATCGCGTACACCGAGATCAGCAGCGCACCGTCGACACCCACGGCATCCATGGCCTTCACCATGTCGTCGCCCGTCATCTCCTCCGGGCCCGGAAACGGATCGACCCACGGCCGCTGCGGCGTGTTGCGCCCGTAGCAGTGAACCTGCGCGTCGATCGTCGTCATCGAACTCAACCCTTCTTCGGCGACCAGCCGTAGATCTTGCTCAGCGACCCGCCCATAAGCACTGCCCGGTCGCCGTCCGACAGCCGGTCGGTGACGCGGAACGAATCGACGCCGTCCTTGTAGGTCAGCAGCCCGGTCGCCCGCGTCCAGTCCGTCCCCCACATGCAGCGGTCGAGACCGTAGGCGTCGAAGATGCGCCCCAGCGGATCCCAGATGTCCTTGTAGGGAACTTTTTCGTGGGAGAGCGTGCAGGCGCCGCTGATCTTGATGGCAACGTTCTTGTACGCCGCCGCCGCCAGCACCTTCGGCAGCTCGTGCCACGGCTCCTTCGGCGCCGGCGGCGCGAAGGGCTGCTCGAGTCCGAGATGATCGATCACGATCTGCGTATTGGGATTGCGCGCCGCCAGTTGCCCGACCTGCTCCAGCCGCCCGCGGGCCAGAAGATTGACCGGCAGGTCGTGCTTGGCCGCCGCCGCCAGCACGCGGTTGATCCCCGGATCGGCCGCATCGGTCGAAATCTCTGGAGTCATCATGATGCGAATGGCGACGGTGCCCGGCATGGCTGCCCATTCGGCGATGGTATCGGCGACCTTGGGATCGTTGGCGTCGACCGGCTTGATGACGCCGAACCGCCCGGGATAGGCCTTCTGCACCGCCACGGCGTAGCTCGCGTCCCAGCGGTACATCGTATAGACCGAGACCAGCAGCGCGCCGTCGACGCCGACCGAGTCCATCGCCTTGATCATGTCTGGCCCGGTGACTTCCGGCGGGCCGGCCAGCACCGCCGTCCACGGCCGGCCGGGATGGTTGCGCTCGTAGCAGTGAACCTGGACGTCGATCGTCGGCATGCGTTTTCCCCAGCTTGTGTTGGACCAAGGCTACACCAGCGGAGCAAAGGCCGGTAGGCTTCGACTCTGGAGGAACAGCGCCATGCGCCACGCGCATCGCCGTCGCGAGTTCGTTGCAGGCCTTACGGTCGCCGCCGAGCTGGCCGCGACCGCAACGCCCGCCCGTGCCGCGCCCGACAGCCCGGTCGTCGCGCCGGCCGACATGGAGCGGCACGAGCGCAACATGCGGCTCGCCATCGCCCAGGCCAACCTCAATCCCGGCCGGCCGTTCGGCAGCGTCATCGTCGACGACCGCAGCGGCCAGATGAGCGGCGCCGGCGTCGTCAACATGGCGGTCAATCCGATGTTCCACTCCGAGGTCGTGGCAATGAACGACTACATCGCCCGCCACGGCAACAAGGACTGGGAACACCAGACGATGCACGGCACCGGCGAGCCCTGCCCGATGTGCATGAGCGCGATGATCTGGGCTGGCCTGCCCAGCGTCGTCTACGCCTCCGAGACGCCGTTCATGCGCAAATACGTGAACAACATCGACATCCGCGCCAAGAACGTGATCGCCGCCGCCCAGCCGCTCTACAAGAGCAAGCTGCTGCTGGGCGGCGTGCTGTCGGAGATCACCGACAAGATGTTCGAGGACCGCGAGAAGGCGCTGAAGCCGAAGTAGAGCCCCTACTTCGGCTCGATCAGCTTGATGCCCTCGGCCGTCATCGTGACCGATGACGCGGGCTCGCCGTCGGCGCGCAGCCAGCCCTTGCCGACTGCGATGCGGATCGCGGCATCGATGGCGGTGGTGTTGGCGGTGCCCATCTTCGTCTGGACCTTGTCGACATGCGTCCAGGTCGGCGGCGGCCGCCGGCCCGTGACGTCGTGCACGGCCACGAGCACGGAACGAATGAACTGGGCGAGATCGGGTGGTTTGGCGGCCATCGCCCACGAGTATACGTCTTTCCAACGACAAGGGAATCGCTCAGGTGGATCGGCAAAACACCACACGACCTCATCCTGAGGAGGCGCGAAGCGCCGATCGCGGCGGCGGGAGATTCTAGTCTTCGCTGGGGGCGCGCCACTCCAGTCGCGCGTCTTCTTATGTTCAAGCGGATCGCGCGCGTCTCATGAGCGGGCGGGACGCCCGCGGTCCGCAGGACATGACGCGCCACTGGAGTGGCGCGCGCCCAGCCTCAAGCCGCGGGGTTTGCCCGCCGCCACAGGCCGAGCAGGCCGACCCCCAGCGCCAGCAGCGCGCCGATCAAAAAGCCCGAGGCGTAGCCGCCGGTCAGCGCAAGTGCTCCGCTAAACAAGAGTGGCAGGACCAGCGCGCCCGCGTCGCCGAAGGCCAGGACCGCGCCGGTGGTGGCGCCGATGCGGCCGGGCGGCGAGAGGCGCGCGACCTCGGCCAAAAGCACGCCGTGCCAGCTCACGGCGGTGACGCTCATGGCGCAGGCGATCAGCGTCGCCGCCCAGGTCGGCCAGGCGAGATCGATGACGGCGGTGAGGACGGCCGACGCGGCCATGCCGACGCCCAGTATGGCGAGCAGCGTCGCGGGCTTCACCAGGTGCGAGGCGAGCCAGCCCCAGCCGATCCTGGCGGGCACCGCGATGCCGACGGCAATGGCAAACACAAGACCGGCGCGTTCGAGGTCGTAGCCGAGGCCGCGCACAAGATAGAGCACGAAGAAGCCGGTGAAGAGCGTTTGCAGGCCGACGAAGCTGAACATCGCCACGCACATCGTGCGCAGTGCGGGATCGCGCAGCACGCCCGCGACATTGGCGCGGATGTCGGCGGGCGACAGCGGCTGGTCTGGATTGCGGTCTGTATCGAAGCGCGCGCGCAGCGGCTGCAGGGCCACGACCGCGAGCAGGCAGAGAGCGGAGACGGTGAGGACGGCGGTGCGCCAGCCGGCCTCGACGACCAGCACCGGCGCCACGATGCCGGCCAGCATCAGCCCCGCCGGCACGCCGGTCTGCTTGATCGAGAAGACCAGCGGCGCGAGATGACGGGGCGACAGGCGGCCGAGCAGGTGCGAACTCGACGGCGTCGACAGCGCCTGCCCCAGCCCGCCGACGAAGGCGCCGACCGCGAACAGCGGCAGCCAGGCGGCGGTGATAACGGCGAGACCGGTGCCTAGGGCGGCCATGCCGACCTGGGTCATGCGGATGGCGCCGTATCGCATGATGAACCCGCCGCAGCCCATGGTGGTCAAGAAGCCCGCGACGGCGCTGATGGCGAGGTAGACGCCGACCAGCGCCGGATCGACGCCGAGTTCGACGACGATGGCGGCCGCGATCAGCGGTACCGTCGAGCGGCCGAGCGTCGCGAAGGTCTGCTGCACCGTCATGACGCCCAGGGCGAGGTAAAGATTGAAGATGGGCGGAGCTCTTGCTGGGGGCGCGCCACTCCAGTGGCGCGGTCATGATTGAGGGAAAGACGCGCGACTGGAGTCGCGCGCGCCCAGCAAAGACTCTAAGCTTCAGGAATGCAAGACAACGCTTCCTACGATTTCATCGTCACCGGCGCCGGTTCCGCCGGCTGCGCCGTCGCCGGCCGCCTCTCCGAGGACGGGCGCTTTTCCGTTCTGCTGCTCGAGGCGGGGCCGAAGGACTCCTATCCCTGGATCCACATTCCGCTGGGCTACCACAAGACCTTCAACAATCCGAAGGTCAACTGGATGTTCGACTCGGAGCCCGAGCCCGAGCTCAACAACCGCATCATGTACCAGCCGCGCGGCAAGGTCTTGGGCGGCACCAGCTCGATCAACGGCATGGTCTATATGCGCGGCAATGCCGCCGACTACGACGAATGGCGCCAGCGCGGCTGCGAGGGCTGGGACTACGAATCGGTGCTGCCCTACTTCAGGAAGGCCGAAGACAACGTGCGCGGCGCCGACGAATTCCACGGCACCGGCGGGCCGCTAAAAGTTTCCGACCACCGCTGGCAGCCGACGCTGGCCAAGGCGATGCACGACGCCGCGATCGAGGCCGGCATCCCCGACAATCCCGACTTCAACGGCAAGAATCAGGAAGGCGTCGGCTACTACCAGACCACCATCAACAACGCGCGGCGCTGGTCGAGCGCGCAGGCGTATCTCAAGGGCGCCAGGCAGCGCAAGAACCTCACCATCGCCACATCGGCGCATGCCACGCGCCTGCTGATCGAGAACGGCCGCGCGGTGGGCGTCGAGTATCGCACGCCGAAAGGCCTTGTGACGGCGCGCGCGGGTCGCGAGGTCATCGTCTCGGGCGGCGTCTACGGCAGCCCGCAGCTCCTGATGCTCTCCGGCCTCGGCCCGGCCGCGCACCTGCAGCAGCACGGCATCGAGGTGATCAAGGACATGACGGGCGTCGGCAGCCACCTGCACGATCACTTCAACACCTACGTCGCCTACAAGTGCACCCAGCCGGTGACGATGAACGACCTCGTCAACAGCCTGCCGCGCCGCATCCTGGCGGCGGCGCAATATGCCTTCGGCCGCACCGGGCCGCTGGCCAGCATGGGCCTCTATGTCGGTGCCCTGGTGCGCAGCGACAAGCGGCTGGAGCGGCCCGACTTGCAGATCAACATGTTCGCCTGGGCGATCAAGTCGCGCGACCGTAAGGGCGTCGTGGCCCAGCCCTTCTCGGCGTTCGGTCTCAGCCCCGTGCATCTGCGACCCGACGGCCGCGGCACGGTGCGGCTGAAGTCGCCCGACCCGATGGCGGCGCCCGAGATCAGGTTCAATTTCCTCAAGACCAGCAACGACTGGCACGCCATGCTCGAAGGCATGCGCATCTGCCGCGACATCGGCAGTCAGGCCGCACTCAAACCGTTCATCGTCGAGGAGATCCTGCCCGGCCCGAGCGTCACCGAAGAAGGAGCGCTGCGCGACTACCTGCGCGCGACAGGCGTCTCCAACCTGCACCCGGTCGGCACCTGCCGCATGGGCCACAACCCCGACGACGTCGTCGACCCGCAGCTGCGCGTGCACGGCATCCGCGCGCTGCGCGTCGCAGACGCCTCGATCATGCCGTCGATCGTCGCCGGCAATACCAACGCGCCCTCGATCATGATCGGCGAGAAATGCGCCGACATGGTGCGGGCGGCGGTGTGATCGGATCAGCCCAGCGACATTCTCGCCAGCGCGCCGAGCCAGGTCAGGACCGGAAACGGCGTGAAGGCCTGTAGCAGGGCGGCGATCGCCAGCAAGACGACGAGGTAGCCGAACGCCCCGCGCAGCAGCCGGTGCGCCAGCGGCGGATAGGGCGACTGGTTGTCGGCGGGTCAGGCATATGTCTTTTCCCATTTTTCCTGGGGAAATCGTCCGGCCTGATTCTCTCGTGCGGCTCCCAGGCGCGGTAGGCCGCGATGCCGCGCTCATGGGCGATGGCGTTTCGGAGCCAGAACAAATTCCACCGGCCGGCGAGATCCGATGCGACGCCGATCGCCGCCCGCAACAGCCACAGGATCACCAGACAGACGAGGTAGACATAGCCAATCCACAAGCCCGAGGTGAGCGACGATTTGGTGAAGGACTTGAGGTTGAAAGTGGCGGAAAGCGATCTCACGCTTTGGTCGACGATCCTGTCCAGGGCGATGAAGAGTTGGCCGAACAGCGTATGCTCGTCGGCCGCCTGCAGCAGCAGGACCACGGCGATGACGGCCGCGAGCTGCATTAGCGGGAAGCTCGCCAAGCTTCGTATCGGAGCGGCAAGCAGCCTGATCACACCCATGGTCGCCCCGGCAACAGTGTCAATGGAAGGTGCGGCCGGCGTCGATTACGATGGTCTGGCCGGTCATGGTGTTGGTGCGGCACATCGTGACCACCTGGTCGGCGCAGTCGTCCTTGTCGGCGGCCACGCCTAAGAGCGCTCCGGCGCGGCCCTTCTCGACCGAGCCCGGCGCCAGGTTCGCGGTCGCGCGCGTGCCCTCGAGCAGGCCGGGCGCCACGCAGTTCACCAGCACCTGGGGCGCCAGCGCCACGGCCATGCACTTGGTGAGATGGATGAGGCCCGCCTTCGACACGGCATAGGCGATCGACGAGCCCGTCGGTCCCAGGCCCGCGACAGAGGAGATGTTGACGATCCGCCCGCTGCCACCCTTCTTCATCGCCGGCGCCACCGCCTTGGTGAGCAGCATCGGACCGGTGAGGTTGATGTCGATGATCTTGTTCCATTCCTCGTAGGTCAGGTTGTCGAGGTCGGTGAAGGCGATCGCCTTGTTGTAGGCGGCGTCGTTGATCAGGATGTCGAGCCGGCCGAAACGCTTGACCACGTCGTCGACCAGTTTCTGCACCTGGTCGCGCTTGGTCACGTCGCAGGCGAAGGCCGCGGCGGCGACCTGATGCTTACCGAGGTCGCGGGCGACGCCTTCGGCCTGATCCTTGCTTTGCGCATAGACGACGGCGATCTGGCAGCCTTCCTTGGCGAGCGCGTGACAGATGCGCTGGCCCAACCCGCCATTGCCGCCGGTGACGACGGCGACCTTGCCCTTGAGATCCATGTTGTTTCCCCGAATTGTTCTCGACGACGAAGATGCGCCTCCCAATACTAGTCCGAATGCTCAGGAGTACGCCATGACCGCACGCCCGATCGACGAAGCCGAGCTCACTGCCATGCTCACCCGGGCGGGCCTCGCCCTTTCGCCGGATCAGGTGCGCGCGATCCTGCCGGGAGCCGCGATCGTGCGGGCGATGATCGAACGCGTAAACGCCCCGCTGCCGCGCGAATCGGAGCCCGCGCCGACCTTCGACGTGGAGCAACGCTGATGTCGGAGATCCTCAGCATCGCCGAGGCCGCCCGCCGTATCACGGCCAGGCAGCTCTCGCCGGTCGAACTCGCCAAGAGCCATCTCGACCGCATCACTCGCCTCAACCCCGCCCTTGATGCGTTTCTCCTGGTGACCGAGGAACGCGCGCTGGCCGACGCCAGGGCCGCCGAAGCGCGGCAGATGTCGGGCACGCTGCGTGGCAAGCTCGACGGCATCCCGATCGCCCACAAGGACATCTACAATACCGCCGGCATCCGAACGACGGCCCATTCCCGGCTGCTCGAGCACAACGTGCCGGCGCGCGATGCCCATACCGTGAAGAAGTGGGCCGATGCCGGAACCGTCATGCTGGGCAAGCTCGCGACGCATGAGTTCGCCTTCGGCGGTCCCTCCTTCGACATACCCTGGCCGCCGGCGCGCAATCCGTGGAACCGCGAGCACTTCACCTCGGGATCGTCGTCGGGCACCGGTGCTGCCGTCGCCGCCGGTCTCATCCTCGGTGGCACCGGCTCCGACACCGGCGGGTCGATCCGCGGACCGGCGGCACTGTGCGGCATCGCCGGTATCAAGCCGACCTACGGCCTGTCGAGCCGAGCCGGCATCCTGCCGCTTGCCTTCACGCTCGATCACGCGGGTCCGATGGCCTGGACGGCGCAGGATTGCGCGCTGCTGCTTCAGGGCATGGCCGGCCACGATCCCGCCGATCCCGCCAGCGTCGATCGCCCGGTGCCCGACTTCACCGCCGAAATCGGCAAGGGCGTGAAGGGGCTGCGCATCGGCGTGGTCCGGCACTTCTTCGAGACCGACCATCGTGCCTCGGATGCCACGCGCGCCGGCATCGACGCGGCCATGGATTTCTTCCGCAAGGAAGGTGCCGAGGTCCGCGACATCACGCTCTCGCCGGCGGCGGACTGGCATGCCGTGGGCTACCTCATCATGATCACCGAGGCCTTCACCCTGCACGCGCCGTGGCTGCGCGAGCGCTTCACCGATTACGGCGAGCTGTTCCGCGACCGCGTTGTACTCGCGGCAACGGCAAGCGGCCCGGACATCGTGCAGGCCGCGCGGCGCCGCCGCGTGCTGTGCCACGAGATGGCGGCGGCGATGGAAAACCTCGACATCATCGTCAGCGCCTCGCAGCCCGGCGAGGCGCCGCGCATCGACAGCGTGCCGAAATGGGCAAACATGGAGAAGCCGTCCTTCACCATGCCGTGCAATGTCACCGGCTTTCCGGCGATTAGCATCTGCACCGGCTTCGGCGAGGGCGGCCTTCCCGTGGCCATGCAGCTGGCCGGCAAACCGTTCAGCGAAGCGATGCTGTTTGGCGCCGCCCACGCCTATGAAACGGCGATGCCGTGGCGCGCCCGCCGCCCGGCGATGGCCGGCTGACGACCTTCACTGCAACTCGATGCGCGACTGGACGATGACGTCGCGCCACATCGGCACTTCCCTGGCCACGCGTTCCGCCAGTCCTTGGGGGCCGCGCGCGCGCGTGACGTCGAAGCCGACGGCGCGCAGCTTCTCGGCCACCGCCTGATCGCCGAGCACGGCCAGCGTATCGGCCGCCACGCGCTGCACGATGGCAGGCGGCGTGCCAACCGGCGCGTACATGCCCTGGAAGGTCTCCGACACAAGGTCGGGAAAGCCCGCCTCCTGCATGGTCGGCACGTCAGGCAGGTCGAACCAGCGCTTCTCGCCGGTGACCGCGATCGCCCGCAAGGCGCCCGACTTGATGTGCGGATGCGCGGGCGGCAGGGCCGTGATTCCGACAGGAGTCGTGTTGGCCACCAGCGCCGCAATGGCCGGGCCCGCGCCGTTGTAGGGAATGTTCTCGACGCCGATGCCGCCGCGCAGCTGCAGCAACTCGGCCGTCAGATGCGGCGTCGAGCCCTGCCCCGGGTTGATGATGTTGAGCTTGGCCTTCTCGCGCTTGGCCATGGCGACGAGCTGGGTGACCGTCGTGATGCCCGACGATGGATGCACGAGGATGACGTTGGGCGAGGAGCCGAGCTCGGTGATCGGCAGGAAGTCGCGAAACGGGTCGTAGCCCGGCTCGCGATAGAGGCTGGCATTGACGGCAAAGCCGGTCGAGGCGATCAACAGCGTGTAGCCGTCGGCCGGCGACTTCGCGACCTGCACGACGCCGATATTGCCACCCGCTCCGGGGCGGTTGACGATCAGCATCGGCTGTCCGAGCTTCGCGTTCAGCCCCGGCGACAGCATGCGCGCCATCACATCGGTCGGCCCGCCCGGCGCCGACGGCACGATGAAGCGCACGGGGCGATCGGGATAGCCGCCCTGCGAACGCGCAGCACCAGCCATCGAAACGAACGACGTCGCCAACAGGGCGCGGCGTGACAGTGTGCGCATGATCATCGGGCGTTCTCTCCTTGCGTCTTATTCATTCGATCATACACTGCCGCGATGAAAATCGCTCCGGAACGGGCCGCCCCTGAAAGAGCCCGGGCCCTGCAATCATTGCTGGACGAGCACGGCGCCGAGATGGACCGCCGGGGCGAGCTCACGCCTGAAGTCGTCGAAGCCCTGGTCGAAAATGACATGCTGCGCCTGCTGCTGGCCAAAAACCTCGGCGGCCAGGAGATCCACCTCGTCGATTTCGCCAAGACCACCGAGGCGCTGGCGTGGGGCGATGCCAGCACCGGCTGGTTCATCAACCAGTCCAACGTCTCTTCAGCCACTTCCGCCGCCGCCATGCCGCGCGAATCGGCGCTAAAAGTGTTCGGCGATCCACGCGCCGGCCTCGCCTGGGGTGCGCGCCACAACAAGAGCACGGCGGTCCGTGTCGACGGCGGCTATCGTCTGAGCGGCACCTGGAGCTTCGCCAGCGGCGGCCGCCACACGAGGTGGCTCGGCGCCCACAGCGCCACGCAAAATCCCGACGGCACGCCGCTGATGCGCTACGGCAAGCCCGACGACCGCAGCTTCGTCTTCCTGCGCGCCGATGCCAGGATCATCGACGACTGGCAGGTGCTCGGTCTGCGCGGCACCGGCAGCGATTCCTACACGGTGACCGACCTCTTCGTGCCCGACGACCGCGCGCCGGCGCGCGACGCGCTGGAGGAGCGGCGCGAGACCGGGCCGATCCCCACCATCATGTCGACGCTGCTCTACGCCACCGGCTTCTGCGGCGTAACGCTCGGTCTGGCGCGGCGGCTGTTCGAAATCTATGTCGACCTCGCCCGCGCCAAGCACTCCCGCGCCTCACCCAATGCCATGGCCGTGAACAACGCCGTGCAGCGCGAGATCGGCCACTTCGAAGCCAAGCTCTCGGCCGCCCGCGCCTTCCTGCACGAGGCGGCGCGCGAGGTCTACGAGGCCGCCGCAGTGGGCAAGCTCGACGTCGATTTGCGCCTGCGGCTGCGGCTGGCCGCGACCCACGGCATGAACGAGGCGACCGACGTGGCGATCGCCTGCTACCGCGCCGCCGGCACCATCGCCATCATGAACTCAGGGCCGTTCGAGCGCCGCTTCCGCGACGCCATGAGCGCCAGCCAGCACCTACAGGCCATGCTGGCGCATGTCGAGATGGTCGGCCGCAGCATCATCGGCGTCGAGAACAAGATCCAGCATATCTGACTCTGCTATGAAATCCCCATCAGCTTCGCCGCGGTGCCGCCCAAAATCGCGACCCGCTCGTCGTCGCTGAGGCCCGGCGTGTTGAGCACGAGGTCGACCTCGGTGCTGGTCCACGGGAAGGGATAGTCCGTGCCCATCATGATCTGGCTGGACGCGGTTTCGGCGATCAGGTGGCGCATCGCCTCCGGCGTGAACACGATGGTGTCGAAGAACAGCTGGCCATCGCGCAGATAGGCCGTCGGTTTCTTCTTCGGCAGCGGGCCGACGCGGTTGGGGAAGGTGCGGATCACCGCATCGGAACGGTTGGCGTAGGACGGCAGGAAGCCGCCGCCATGCGAGGCGCAGATTTTCAAGCCGCGAAAGCGGTCGAGCGTGCCTTCGAAGATCAGGTGCGTGAGCGCGATCGTGGTTTCCAGCGGATTGCCGATGGTATTGGTCAAAAGGCCGCTGCCGCCCAGCCGGCCGCTCGGCTCGAGCTCGCGCGTGCCCAGCGGATGCATGAAGACCAGCACGCCCAGCTCCTCGCACTTGGCCCAGAAGGGATGAAACTTGGAATCGGCCAGTTCCTGGCCGGCGACGCTGCCGCCGACGCCGATGCCGCGGAAGCCGAGCTTCTTCACCGCATGCTCGACCTGCTCGGCGGCAAGCTCGGGATGCTGCAGCGCCGCCGTCGCGAAGGCCACGAAGCGGTCGGGCTTGGCGGCGCAAAACTCGACCAGGGCCTCGTTCTGGATCCTGATCAGCTCCGCCGCCTCGTCGCGGCCGGCGCGGTACCAGTAGGGATTGATGCTGAGCGCCTCGACGTCGATGCCTTGCGCGTCCATCGCCGCGATGCGCGTGCTGGTGTCATCCATCAGCAGGCCGGGCGCCTCGAGCGGATGCTTGATCACCGCCATCGCCTTGGGCACGCAGCAATGCGCGTGGATATCGACCGTCTTGATGCGCTTGCCGGCAATCGAGACCTCGCGCCGCTGCCCCCGGGGCTGGGCCTGAGCTTGCGCGTGATCGCTCGGGCTGTGCCGGGCCGCGATCAGCGAGCAGCCGCAAAAGGCGATGCCGCCAGCCATGTGGGATAAAGACATTCGCAAAGCCCTCCGTTTGCCGCGTCGATCGGCGGCGAGCCTACAACGCCCCGATCCCGGAGTCGCCTCGATGCCGCCCGCCGGTCTAACCTAGCGACAAGAAGTCCACGCAAGAGGGAGCGCCGGCAATGGCCGCCAACAACGACACTCTTCCGACCGCGACCCGCGTCGCCGACCCCGGCATCCGCGCCCTCTATCGCCAGGAGAACAAGTGGCAGGCCTGGCTCGACGTCGAGGCCGCCCTCGCCCGCGCCCAGGCCGAGCTCGGCATCATTCCAACTGCAGCAGCCGACGCCATCGCCGCCAAGGCAAAGCTCGAGCTGATGGACCGCGCGCGCATCGACGAAGGGTTCGCCCGCACCGGCCACACCATCGTGCCACTGGTCTGGGAGTTGGGCCGCATCGTCGGCGAGCCGCATGGCGGCTGGGTGCATTGGGGCGCCACCACGCAGAACATCACCCAGACCGGCGACCTGCTGGTGCTGCGCCAGGCCCACGCCATCTTCCTGCGCCAGATCGGCGAGGTGCTTTCAGCCATGGCCGATCTCGCCGAACGCACCGCCGACATGCCGATGGCCGGCCGCACCCACGGCCAGCACGCCGTGCCCGCCACCTTCGGCTACAAGGTCGCGGTCTGGATCGACGAGCTGCTGCGCCATGTCGAGCGCCTGCACCAGGTGGCCCCGCGCCTCTTCATCTCGATGCTGGGCGGCGGCGCCGGCACCTTTGCGTCGCTGGGCTCGCAGGGACCGCCGGTGCAGCAGGGCATCGGCCGCCTGCTCGGCTTCGGCTCGATGACCGTGCCGTCGCGCGCCCTGGGCGACCACCGCGCCGAGAACATCTGCATCCTCGGCCTGCTGGCCGCGACCTGCGGCAAGATCGGCCGCGAGATCTACACCCTGATGAAGACCGAGTTCGGCGAGGTCGAGGAGCCGGTGCCGCCCGGCACCGTCGGCAGCTCGACCATGCCGCAGAAGCGCAACCCCAAGCTCTGCCAGGACATCATCGCCGCGGCGGCCGAGGTGCGCGGCGTGGTGCCGCTGGCGCTCGAAGCCATGACCACCGAGCACGAGGCCGACCGCACCACCAGCCTGATGATGGACAGCGCGGAGTCCCGCGCCTGCATCGCCACCGGCGATATTTTGAGCCGGCTGACCGAAATCATGCGCGGCTTGAGCGTCGACCCCAAGCGCATGCGCGCCAACCTCGACCTCGGCGGTGGGCTGATCATGGCCGAAGCCGTGATGCTCGACCTCGGCGCCGCCATCGGCCGCCAACATGCGCACGATGTCGTCTATGACGCCGCACAAGCCGCCTTCGTCGAAGGTAAGTCGTTCTCCGACCTTCTGGCCGCCGACAAGCGCCTCGCCGCCCATATGGACAGGAAGGCGATCGAGAAGCTTTTGGACCCGACCGCCTATACCGGCCTCTGCGCCGACATGGCCCGCGAGGGCGTTATCCGTGCGCGGGCGGCAGCGGCGGAGTTGGCGATATGAGTGACATCAAAATCGGCGTCATCATCAACGGCGCCACGGGCCGCATGGGCACGACCCAGCACATGGGCAATCTTCTGGCCATCGCCGCCGAGGGCGGACTGAAACTCAAGAACGGCGACCGGCTGATCCCGGAACTGCTGCTGGTCGGCCGTGACGCCAGGACGCTGTCTGCCCTGGCCGCGGCCCACGGCAACCCGCGCTGGACCACCAGCCTCGCGGAAGCCTTCGCCGCTCCGCACAAGATCTTCATGGATTGCAGCGCCACCGGCGGCCGGCCCGAGCGCGTCCGCCAGGCCATCGCCGCGGGCAAGCACATCCACATCGAGAAGCCGACGGCGCCCACGGTCGAGGAAGCGATGGAACTGGCGCGGCTGGCCGATCGCGCCGGCCTCAAGCACGGCGTCATCCAGGACAAGCTCTTCCTGCCCGGCTACGCTAGGCTGCTCGCCACCAGCAAGTCGAACTTCTTCGGCCGCATCCTGTCGGTGAAGATCGACGCCGGGTCGTGGATCTTCGACGGCACAGGGGATGGTCCGGGGCAGGACTGCCAGCGCCCGAGCTGGAACTACAAGAAGGCCGAGGGCGGCGGCCTCGCGCTCGATATGATGGCGCACTGGCGCTACATGATCGACCGGCTGGTGGCGCCGGTCACCGGCGTCTGCGCGCTGATGACCACGGCCATCCCCGAGCGCGTCAACGAAAAAGGCCAGCGCTACACCGTCGACGCTGAGGACACCAACTACGCGCTGCTGAAGATGCAGGGCGGCGCGGTCGGCATGATCAACAACAGCTGGGCCGCGCGGCCGCGCCGCGACGACACCATGGTGGTGCAGATCGACGGCACGCAGGGCTCGGCCGTGGCCGGACGGTTCAAGTGCTACACGCAGTCGGCCGCGCAGACGCCGGAAGCCTTCATCAAGGCCGCCCGGCCGGGCGGCGTCGACCTGATGGCAGATTGGACGGAAGTACCGGACACGTCACAGGACACGCCGCAGGCCAACCCCTTCCGCCAGTGCTGGGAGCTGTTCCTGCGCCACGTCGCCGAGGATGCGCCCTATCTGCCGACGCTGGTCGAAGGCGCCAAGGCGGTACAACTCGCAGACCTCGCCTATCGCAGCGTGGCCGAGCAGCGGTGGATGGCCGTGCCGGAGTTGAAGCTTTAGCCTCAGCCCAATTCGCGCACGTCGGTGAGCCGCCCGGTCACCGCCGCCGCCGCAGCCATCGCCGGCGAGAGCAGATGCGTGCGCCCGCCCCGGCCCTGGCGGCCCTCTAAATTGCGGTTCGACGTGCTGGCGCAGCGCTGGCCCGGTGCGAGCTGGTCGGGATTCATGCCGAGGCACATGGAACAGCCCGGCTCGCGCCATTCAAAGCCGGCCTCGCGCAGGATGGGTCGAGCCCCTCCTCCTCCGCCTGCCGCTTCACGAGCGCCGAGCCCGGCACGACCAGCACCCGCACGCCGGGCGCCACCTTGCGGCCGCGGGCGACCGCGGCCGCCGCGCGCAGATCCTCGATGCGCCCGTTGGTGCAGGAGCCGATGAAGACGACGTCGACTGAAAGGTCGGTCATCTTCTGGCCGGGCACGAGCCCCATATAGTCGAGCATGCGGCGGTGCTGCGCGCGTCTTGCCTCATCCGGTTCGCCTGCCGGATCGGGCACGCTGCCGGTGATCGGCACGACCGCTTCGGGATTGGTGCCCCAGGTGACCATCGGCGCGATCTCCGAGGCGCGGAGCGTGACGCTGCGGTCATAGACCGCGCCCGGATCGGACGGCAGCGTGCGCCACCACTCGATGGCCTGCTCGAGTGCGGGGCCCTTGGGCGCAAACGCCCGGCCGCGGACGTAGTCGAACGTCGTCTGATCGGGCGCGATCAGGCCGGCCCGCGCGCCGCATTCGACCGACATGTTGCTCACCGTCATCCGCCCCGCCATGTCGAGGCCGCGGATGGTGTCGCCGCCATCCTCGATCATGTGGCCGTTGGCGCCCGCGGTGCCGATCCGGCCGACGATCGCCAGCGCCACGTCCTTAGCCGTGGTGCCGAACGGCAGGCCGCCGCTCACCTCGACCTTCAGGGTGGCCGGCTTCAATGTTCTGACGACGAACAGAGCAGGTACAGCTATCTGCCGAGGCATTTTTGCTCCGGCGCAACCAGACTTTCCGGCCGTCACCAACTTTTGGCGATAGCTCCCCGAAATTACGCCCCATCCCGCCAGATCAGGCTATAGGCGTGAATAAGATGGGCTAGACCGGGATAACCTTGCCGGTGGGCAAATCGTAGTAGGCGCCGACCACTTTGAGCTTACCGGCGGCCACCATGTCTCCCAGGATCGGCTTCTCGGTCTGCAGCCGGCGCACATTGGCCTGCACATTCGCTACGACGGAGCGCTGCTCCAGATCCGTTCCACCGGCCTTCACGACAGGCTCGATGCCGGGCTTCATGGCCGTCACCAGGCCCGCTATGCGGCCAGGCAGGTTGTTGCCTTTTTGAACGGCCGCAACCGTCGCATTGACCGCGCCACAGCTCGTATGGCCAAGCACCATGATCACCTTGGTGCCCAGTACCGCGGCGCCAAACTCGAGGCTGCCCAACCCGTCGGGCGTCACGAAATTACCGGCGACGCGGACAATGAACAATTCGCCAGGGCCCTGGTCGAACGCGAGTTCGGGAGCCACGCGTGAATCCGCACATCCCAGGATGGCGGCAAACGGCGCTTGACCCTGAGCGCGCGCGGCGCGCCCCGCGGAGAAGTCGCGCTCATTCATCTTTCCGGAGACGTAGCGCGCATTGCCCTCCATCAGGCGGGCAAAAGCGGCATCCGGGGTCTCGGCGGACCGCTCGATTGGGCGCGTGCTCCCGACGCTGCTGCCGTCAGCGCAAGCTGCTGCCGTCAGCGCCAAAGCGCCTACGCCTACCGCGAAAATACCGCGTCGCGACAAACCAGATAAATTACAGACGTTGCATGTGCACATAATTACCTCCGTAGCTCATTGTAAAACATCCGATGATCGGAAGAGTGACCACATACCGCCTCAACAAGCCTCGTTTACTTGATGGCGTGGAAGACGATATGCGTTTGCGACAGGTAACACAAATTGTTCTTGAGGGCGATATTGATAGATCGAATATTGGCAAAAACCTCGGGCCACGGCGCAAATGCATTCTCGCCGGTGATGAACAGTCCCTCCGATGCATTGCCATGAATCACGAAGTTGATAAGCGGCTTCAACTTCTTGTCCACCTGCTCTCGGATCACCTCAAGACAGTCATAAAATTCCTGAACAGTACTGACCTTCTGAACGGCAGTTTCTTGGCGGTGGATTTTTGCCAAGGACACTTGCTCATCGAGCATGTCCTTTACAAAGGCTTCCTCATCGGGTTTCACCGATGTTATCCAAATGACTCGGTTAATCGAAAACCCGGTTTGAAAACTGAGGCTCACTAAGCCGCCTCCTTATCCTTCCCCTCGCCCACCCGCGCCGCCAGCGACGCCGCCATGAACTCGTCGAGATCCCCGTCCAGCACCTTCTGCGGGTCCGAGCGCTCCACGTTCGTGCGTAGGTCCTTCACCATCTGATACGGCTGCAGCACATACGAGCGGATCTGGTGCCCCCAGCCGATGTCGGTCTTGTTGGCCTCGACCACCATGCGCTCGGCCTCGCGCTTCTGCAGCTCGACCTCGTAGAGGCGCGCCTTCAGCATCTGCATGGCCTTGGCGCGGTTCTGGTGCTGGCTGCGCTCCTGCTGCACGGCCACGGCGATGCCGCTCGGGATGTGGGTGATGCGCACCGCCGAGTCGGTCTTGTTGACGTGCTGGCCGCCGGACCCTGAGGCGCGATAGGTGTCGACGCGCAGGTCCTTGTCGGCGAGCTCGATCTCGATGTCGTCGTCTACCTCGGGATAGACCCAGACGCTGGCGAAGCTGGTCTGGCGCCGCGCGTTGCCGTCGAACGGGCTGATGCGCACCAGGCGATGCACGCCGCTCTCGGTCTTCAGCCAGCCATAGGCGTTGGGCCCCTCGACCTTGTAGGCGCAGGACTTGATGCCGGCCTCTTCGCCGGCGCTCTCCTCCAGCCAGCTCACCTTGTAGCCGCGGCGCTCGGCCCAGCGCGTGTACATGCGCGCCAGCATCTCGGCCCAGTCCTGGGCCTCGGTGCCGCCGGCGCCGGCGTTGATCTCGATGTAGGCGTTGTTGGCGTCGGCTTCGCCCGACAGCAGCGTCTCGAGGCGGGCCGCGGCCGCCTCCTTGCGCGCGAGGCTGAGCTCCGTCTCGGCGGCGGCGATCATGGCTTCGTCTTTTTCAGCCTCGGCCATCTCGATCAGGCCGACATTGTCGTCGACCGTGGCGCGCAGGCGCTTGATGGTGCCGAGGGCGGCCTCGAGCCTGGTGCGATCGCGCATCACGGCTTCGGCTTTCTTGGGGTCGTTCCACAGCCCCGGATCCTCGGCGCGCGCGTTCAGCTCGTCGAGACGGACAAGGGCTGCGTCGTAGTCAAAGACGCCTCCTCAGGAGCGCGATCGACTCCTCGATTTCCTTCACCATGGCCTCGGCTTCGGCACGCATAAAACGACTCCTCATCTCCCCGTCATCCTGAGCGGAGCGCGCAGCGCGAAGTCGAAGGACCTCTTTTCGCGGCGCTCGTCAGGAAAAGAGGCCCCTCGACTACGCTCGGGGCGACGGGCCTTTTACAATCAATACGTCTCGCCCGTCCCCGTGAGCGTCGAGCGGCGGATTCCCGAAGCGCCCGGGGTCGCCAGCCCGGTCAACGGGTCCATACCAGTATAGGGGGCCGATCCGTCAAGCGGGGCCATGGCGCCTTCCGAGCCGGGCTCGGTGCCAGGCTTGAAGACCTCGTCGATGGCGCCGCCCTCGTAGCCCATGCGCACCATGCGCAGGCCCGGCGGGATGCGGAACGGCACCGGCGGCTTGTCCTTGAAGACGATGCGCGCGATGCGGTCGTAGATCGGCACGGCATTGCCGCCGCCGGTCTCGGCGTTGCCCGGGCCCAGCGTGCGCGGCTCGTCGAAGCCGATGAAGATGCCGACCGCGAGATCGGGCGTCACGCCCATGAACCAGTTGTCGCGTGCGTCGTTGGTCGTGCCGGTCTTGCCGGCGATCGGGCGGCCGAGGCCGGCCAGCGCGCCGGCGGTGCCGCGCGTGGTGACGCCCAGCAGCATATGGACGACCTGGTAGACCGTCGCCTGGTCATGGAAGGGCTGGCGCGGATCGACGATTTCGGGCGCCTTGGGTGTCGCACCGGCCACTGTTTCGCCACAGCCGCGGCAGACGCGCGGTTCGTGGCGGTAGATGGTCTTGCCGTTCCTGTCCTGCACGCGCTCGACCAGGCTGGGCGTGATCTCGTGCGCGCCGTTGGCCAGCATCGAATAGCCCATGGTCATGCGCAGCAGCGTGGTCTCGCCGGCGCCCAGCGCCATCGGCAGGTAAGCGCCCATATTGTCGGTGATGCCGAAATCCTTGGCGACCTGCACGACCTTGCGCATGCCGACCTGCTGGGCCATGCGCACGGTCATCAGGTTGCGCGAGAGCTCGAGGCCGCGGCGCACGCTGGTCGGGCCGAGATAGTCGCCGCCGTAGTTCTTCGGCGTCCATAGCGGCTGGCCGTGGCCGGGGTCGTAGACGAAGGGCGCGTCGAGCACGATGGTGGCCGGCGTGAAGCCCGCATCCATCGCCGCGAGATAGACGAAGGGCTTGAAGGCCGAGCCGGGCTGGCGCTGGGCCTGGACGGCGCGGTTGAACTGGCTGCGGCCGTAGCTCCAGCCGCCCGACATGGCGAGCACGCGGCCGGTCTGCGGCTCCATGATGACGATGCCGCCCTCGACATTGGGCATCTGGCGCAAGGCGTAGCTGCGCGCCGACACGGGCGGCGGTGCCGGAGCAGCGGGCTTGTTGGTGGCGGGATTGTTCGTCGCAGCCGGCGTCACATTTGCCGGCGGCGTCGCGGCGGGCGGTGCGGCGACCTGCGTGCGCTCGACCGCGATCACGTCGCCGACCGCGACGACGTCCTTGGGCTGCTGCGGGCCGTTGCCGACGCGCTGGTCCGGCATCGTCGGACGCGCCCAGATCATTTCGGTGAACGGGATCGTGCCCTCGCCGCCCCCTCCATCGTTGTTTGGCAGGGCGATCTGCACCGACCTTTGGTCGACGCGCGTGACGACGGCGAGCTGCCACGACGGCGGGCCGTAGAGCGGCCGGCGCTGGGCGATGCGCGCCAGCTCCTCCTCCCAGAGGTTCATGTCGGTGATCTTAGCGTGCGGGCCGCGCCAGCCGTGGCGGCGGTCGTATTCGATCAGGCCGGCCTGCAGGGCGTTGTCGGCCACGACCTGAAGCGCGGGATTGAGCGTGGTGCGCACCGTCAGGCCGCCTTCGTAGAGGCCCTTCTCGCCGTAGGCCGCGAACAGGTTGCGGCGCACCTCCTCGGCGAAGAAGTCGGCCTGCACGGTTTCGGTGGTGGCGCGCTTGCGCAGTTGCAGGCGTTCGGCCTTGGCGGCCTGGGCCTCGGCCTGGGTGATGTAGCCGTCCTCGAGCATCCGGTGCAGCACGTAGTCGCGCCGGCCGTAGGCGTCCTTTTCGTTGCGCACGATGCTGTAGCGGTTGGGCGCTTTGGGGAGTGCCGCGAGATAGGCGACCTCCGACAGCGTGAGCTCGTCGAGCGAGCGGTCGAAATAGTTGATGGCGGCGGAGGCGACGCCGTAGTTGCCCGAGCCGAGATAGATCTCGTTGAGGTAGAGCTCGAGGATGCGCTCCTTGGAATAGGTCTCCTCGATGCGGAAGGCCAGGATCGCTTCGCGGATCTTGCGGGCGAGCGTGGCCTGGTTGCTCAGCAAAAAGTTCTTGGCGACCTGCTGGGTGATGCCCGAGGCGCCTTCCGGGCGCTTGCCAGGGTTCTGGATGTTGGAGACGACGGCGCGCAGGACGCCCAGAAAGTCGATGCCGGGGTGGGTGAAGAAGCGCTGGTCCTCGGCCGCGACGAAGGCTTCCGGCACGCGCTTGGGCATGGCGGCGACCGGCACGAAGACACGCTTTTCCTTGGCGTATTCGGCGAGCAGGCGGCCGTCGGCGGCGTAGAGGCGCGAGACGGTGGCCGGCTGGTAGTCGGCGAGCGTGTTATGGTCGGGCAGGCCGTGGCTGAAATGCCAGAACAGGCCCGAGACGGTGCCGACGCCGACGATGGTCGCGGCCACCGCGAAGGCCAGCAGTATCTTGAAGAGTTTGAGCACGACCACCTTCTACGCGCCGGCCATTTGGGCGGCTAGGGGGTAGAATCGTCGCGATCTATGCCTTTCTTGTGGCAGTCGCCAAGGGACCTGGGGGATTGGTCACGACGCCGAAATGGGCGTCGACCGAGGCCCGCAGCGCCCGGGCGAGATTCATCTGGTGCGGCCGGACGGTCAGAAGCTTCTCGTCCTGGCGGTTGGAGAGGTAGCCGAGCTCGACCAGGGCGGCCGGGATGTCGGCCGCCGTGAGGACTGCGAAGCCGGCCTGGCGGTGGCTGTGCGGCAAGAGGCGCACGCCGTTACCGTCGAAGGTGCGCACGATGGTTTCGGCCAGGCGGCGGGAGTCGTTGACCGTGCCGCGCCGGGTCATGGCGACCAGGGCCTTGGCGACATTGTCGGGCTTGTCGGTCAGACGCATGCCGGAAACCACCGTATCGGCGCGGTTTTCGCGTGCGGCAAGTGCCGCGGCCTCGCGGTCGGTGGCCTCCTCCGACAGCGTATAGACCGAGGCGCCGCGGACGCCCGGGTCAGGGTGGGAATCGGCGTGGAGGGAGAGGAACAGGTCGGCTTTGGCCGCCTGGGCACGCGCGACGCGGTCGCGCAGCGGCACGTAGTCGTCGCCCGGCCGGGTCAGCAGGACGCGGTATCGCCCGGTGGCTTCGAGCTGGATCTTAAGTTCGCGGGCGATGGCGATGACGACGGTCTTTTCCTTGGTCCCGCCCACGCCCAAGGCGCCCGGATCGGCCCCGCCATGCCCCGGATCCAGCGCAATCAGCCGCTTGGCCGCCGGCACGGGCTTCTTCGGGACGGCCGGCACGGCTTTGCCCTGCCCCGCCCAAGCCGGACCGGCAGCCAGGACAAGCGCTCCTGCAAAGAACCCGCGACGCCCAAAGGCGAACATGGAAACTCTCAATAATCACACGATATTAATCGACTATCCTCACCTTCTTACACAAGCTGCTAAAACATTTCAAATGTTTCCAACGGGATAGCCAACAATACCCGAATCTCTCAATCTTTTGATTGTGGCAGGAATCCTAACCCCGTATGTTGCGCCCGCGAGCAGTCGCCGTCGTTCGTAGCGCCCCTTTTAACCGGGGATCGCGCTCCGACGGCAGTCTCCGAGCCAGGCCGGGCGGCGCCCCCTCATATGTTTCAATGGGCGCGACGGGTCTGCGAAGGGATTGTCAGACAGGCGGTGACTATTAGGAAACCCGAGGTCGGCAGGGTCCAGTTGCGACCCGGCGGCGCGATGCTTCCCCGTCTTGGCCAAGGTTGGCCGTTCGACGGGTTGATGGCGCACCACCCCCCTCGCGCCAGAGAGGCGGCTTGGCCGCTGGTTGGCTCGCGCCGGCAGGACCGTAGCGCCTTGGGAGCGAGCCATGGCTCGACGCATGCTGATCGACGCGAGCCACCCCGAAGAAACGCGGGTGGTCGTCGTCGATGGAACACGACTTGAGGAATTCGACTTCGAGACGGCCTCACGCAAGCCGCTGAAGGGCAACATCTACCTGGCGAAGGTCATTCGCATCGAGCCGTCGCTGCAGGCGGCGTTCGTCGAATACGGCGGCAACCGCCACGGCTTCCTCGCCTTCTCGGAAATCCACCCCGACTACTACCAGATCCCGGTCGCCGACCGCGAACGGCTGATCGCCGAGCAGCAGCGCATGCATGCGGAGCAGGATGAGTATCCCGAGCCGCGCCGGCGCGGCCGCGTCGACCGCACCGATATCGAAGAGGCACGCGCCGACCTGCGTGGACAAGAGGGCCGCGGCGAGCCGGTCGAGGAGACCGCCGAATCGGTTGCCGGCGACGCCGTCACCGAAGCCAGCGCCGTGGCGGAAGATGCCGAGGCGCACGCCAATGTCGCGGCCTCCACCGCAGCCGACGCCTCGTTCGCCGATCACGCCGGCGCTGACCAGAGTGCCGCCGAGGCCGCCACGACCTACGAGCCGGTCGAAAGCGCCTCCGCATCGGCGCAGCCCGCCGTCATCGAGCGCGACCAGATCGCCGGCCCCGGCATGACCGCGGCAGCCGACGCCACCATCGCCATCCCCGAGGCATCGGAAGCCCCGACTCCGATCGAGATTCCCGAGGCCCTGACCGATACCTCGCTCGACGCCGCAGCCGCCGAGCCGGTCGCGGAACTCCCCACCGATCCGACCGAAGCGCCGCAGCCCGAGGTCTCGGTCGAGACGCTGGGCGGCGACGATACCGGCGAGGAACGCGAGACGCGCGAGCGCCGCCGCCGTTACCCCTCGGTGCGCCAGTACAAGATCCAGGAAGTCATCAAGCGCCGGCAGATCCTGCTGGTCCAGGTCGTCAAGGAAGAGCGCGGCAACAAGGGCGCCGCCCTCACCACCTACCTCTCGCTGGCCGGCCGCTATTGCGTGCTGATGCCCAACGCCGGTCGTGGCGGCGGCATTTCGCGCAAGATCTCCAACCCGGCCGACCGCAAGCGCATGAAGGACATGCTCTCGCAGCTCGAAGTGCCGCAGGGCATGGGCGTGATCCTGCGCACCGCCGGCCTCGAGCGCTCCAACATCGACATCAAGCGCGACTATGAATACCTCTCGCGCCTGTGGGATTCGATTCGCGACCTCACCATGCGCTCGACGGCGCCGGCGCTGATCTACGAGGAAGGCGACCTCATCAAGCGCTCGCTGCGCGACGTCTACGACACCGACATCGCCCAGGTGCTGGTAGAGGGCGAGGCGGGCTTCACCGCAGCGTCGGAGTTCATGCGCCAGCTGGTGCCGCACCAGGCGGCCAAGGTCGAGCTCTACAAGGAGCCGATCCCGCTCTTCCACCGCTACCAGGTGGAAGCGCAGTTCGACGCCATGCATTCGCCGACCGTGCAGCTGCGCTCGGGCGGCTACATCGTCATCAACCCGACCGAGGCGCTGGTCGCCATCGACGTCAACTCGGGACGCTCGACGAAAGAGCGCAACATCGAGGAGACGGCGGTCCGCACCAACGTCGAGGCGGCCGAGGAAGTCGCGCGCCAGGTCCGCCTGCGCGACCTCGCCGGCCTGATCGTGATCGACTTCATCGACATGGAAGAGACGCGCCACCAGCGCCAGGTCGAGCACAAGGTCAAGGACGCGATGCGCACCGACCGCGCCCGCATCCAGATCGGCCGTATCTCGGCCTTCGGCCTGCTGGAAATGTCGCGCCAGCGGCTGCGCCCCAGCCTGCTCGAGCACTCGACCGAGATCTGCCCGCATTGCGCCGGCACCGGCCGCATCCGTTCCATCGAATCGGCGTCGCTGCATGCGTTGCGCGCCATCGAGGAGGAAGGCGTGCACCGCCGTGCCAGCGAGATCGCCGTCTCGGTGCCGCCGAACGTGGCGCTCTACCTGCTCAACCAGAAGCGCCAGACGCTGTCGGAGATCGAGAAGCGCTACGGCTTCACCGTGCTGATCGAGGCCGACGAGGAAATGCACGCCGCCGACTGCGAGATCGAACGCGTGCGCAGCAGGCGCGGCGGCGAGGATCACCGCCCCACCCGCGAGCTGGCGGGCGCGAGCTACGACGAAGTCGGACGTGGCGGCGGCGAGCCCCGTGGCGAAATTCAGGGCGACGACGCCCCGCCGATCGACGACGAAGCCGATATCGAGGGCGCGCCGGAAGGCGACGCCGCGCCGCGCGGTTCGCGTCCCGAGGGGGAAGGCGAAGGCCCGGACGGCGGCCGTCGCCGCCGCCGCCGGCGCCGCCGTCGTGGTGGACGCTCCGACGAGGAAGGTCGCGGCCCGGAGGAAGGTCGCGGCGAACGGCCCTACGCCGCCGAGGGTGGCGAACCGCGCCCAGAATCGCGCCACAAACCGCGCTCCGAGCCCGGCGAAAGCCGCGCCGAACGCCAGCCCGACCAACAAGATGACGCCAAAGGTGGCGAGCCCGCCGAAGGCGGCCGCGAATTTGCCGGCGAGGTCGGTGGCGAACGCGGTGCCGACGATCGCGGACCCGATGGCCGCCGCCGTCGCCGTGGACGCCGCGGTGGACGCCGCCGGCGTGGCGGTGAAGGCGATGGCGCTCCCCGGGAACGGCAGGAGGGCGACCGCCAGCCCAGCCACGACAATCACGCCCATGAAGGCAACGGCGAAGCGCCGCCACCCTCCGCACCGATGGACCATATGCCGGTTGAAAGCATGTCGGGTGGGCACATGCCGGCCGAACGCGCGCCCTACGATCCCGCTCCGCCGGTGCCCGCTCCGCCGGTGAACGTGGAAGCAGCCACGCCGCCTCCTCCGCCCGCGCCGCCGGTTTATGTCTCGGCGCCTCAGCCGCCGCCGATCGTCGAACCGCCGCCAGCGCCGGCGATCCCCGCCATCAGCGACGCCGCGCCCGAGAAGCCCAAGCGCGGCTGGTGGCGCCGCTAGAGCGACGCCGCCTCCTCATCGGCGCTGCCGCACTTGTGGCAGCGCCGGCTGCGCGCGCCGACACCTTTCCCAATGGACCTATCCGCATCCTGGTGCCGTTCGGCCCGGGCTCGGCCACCGACCAAGCCGCGCGCAACATCGGCGACGGGCTGAACCGTCAGTTCGGCGTGCCCGTCGTGGTCGAGAACAAGCCCGGCGCCAACGGCGCGATCGCCGCCGAAATAGCCGCCAAGTCGAAGCCCGACGGCCAGACGATCTTCGTCTGCTCCAATACCGCGGCGGCATCGAACGTCGCGTTGATGAAGTCGATCCCCTACGACCCGCTGAGGGATTTCGATCCCCTCACCATCATCGGCAAGGCGCCGGTGTTCATGATGGTCAATCCGAAGATAGATGCGAAGACGGCGCAGGAATTCGTGGCGCTCGCCAAGCGTCAGCCCGGCAAGATCAATTTCGGCTCGGGCAGCGCCTCGACCCGCATCTCCGGCGAGCTACTCAAGGCCAAGGGCGCCACTCCAGTGGCGCGTCTTCGTTGGCCGCAAGAAATGACGCGCGACTGGAGTCGCGCGCCCCCAGCCTCTAACGCCCTAAGAACGCCCGCTGCACGTAGGCATCCGCCAGCAGCTCCTTGCCGGTCCCGGCCAGGGCGACCGCGCCTTTTTCGAGCACGTAGCCGCGATGGGCGATGCGCAGCGACTGGTGCAGGTTCTGCTCGACCAACAGCACGCTAATGCCGCTTTTGTTCACCGCCTCGATCAGCCGGAACACCTCTTGCGTCACGATCGGCATCAGCCCCAGCGACGGCTCGTCGAGGATGATCAGCCGCGGCTCGGCCATCAGGCCGCGGGCGATCGCCAGCATCTGCTGCTCGCCGCCGAAGTGGATGGTGCCCTTCTGCGGCCGCAGCACGCCCGCGATCATGCTCACGGTCGTGGATTTGCCGGCGCCGTTGGCGCCCAGCAGCGCCACGATCTCGCCCGGCTGCACGGTGAGCGACACGTCGCGTACCGCCAGCGCGCCGTCATAGGCGAAGGCAAGGCCGGAGACTTCAAGCACCGCTTCGGGCGCCGACTTGCGCAGCGCGCTCATTCGGCCGCCGTCTGTTTGCGGTAGGCGTAGTTGCGGTCGAGACGTTCCATCAGATAGTCACCATAGCGCACGGGCGGGAACTTCGGCTCGCCGCAGGTCGGCAGCACCTCGACGATGCTGTCCATCGACATGTCGAAGAAATATGGACAGGAGTAGCGGTCGCCGCCCGACAGGTTCTTCACCCGATGCGGCGTCGATTGCCAGCGGCCGTTGGTCCAGCGCGCGAGCATGTCGGCGACGTTGACCACCCAGGTGCCAGGGATCGGCGGCGCCGCAAGCCAGGTGCCGCCGCTGCGGCGCACTTCCAGGCCGCCGCGCGTGTCCTGCGCCAGGATGGTGATGAAGCCATAGTCGGTATGCGGTGCCGAGCCGAAGGCGTCGTCCGGCGCATCCAGCGCGTGTGGTGGATAGTGCAGCAGCCGCAGGAAAGTCGTCGGCTGCCAGAAGAACGGCGCGAACCAGTCGCGCGGAAGCCCGAGCGCCAGGGCAAGCGGCGACAGCAGGCGCAGGC
>CAMDQJ010000013.1 GCA_945905835.1 Asaia bogorensis | reverse complement strand
TGTTCACATTATAGATATGGACTTTGGCGGACGGCGCGACAAGCGCGCTGCAGTCGCGGCCGAAGTATGTTTTGCGCGATCCCTATAGAGTGCGCCGCGCGATGGACACATTCCTGGCGCTCGCCCCTCTCGTGCTCGTGCTCGGCCTGCTCGCCTCGGGCCGCGCCAGCGCGCTCGCCGCCGGCATCGCGGGCCTTGCGGCCACGCTCGCCGTCTCGGGTTTTTCCGGCGCCCTGCTCGCCCGCGAGATCCCGGCCGGGCTGTGGCTCTCCTGGCACGTCGTCGCCATCATCGTCTCGGGCATGTTCTTCCATCGCTGCCTGCAGGCCCGCAACGCCGCGGCCGACGGCGGGCCGCTCGCCGCCAACCCGCGCCGGCTGTGGGCGGTGTGCTTCCTGCTGGCGCCATTCGGCGAATCGGTGACCGGCTTCGGCATCGGCTACATCATCGCGCTAACCGCGCTGCGGCACCTCGGTTTGGGCGGCGTGCCGGCGCTGCTGCTCGGCCTCTACAGCCAGTCGCTGGTGCCGTGGGGCGCGCTTGCCATCGGCACCACCGTCGGCGCCGCGCTGGCCGGCCTGCCGGCCAACCAGCTCGGCCTCAGCGCCGCCGTGCTGCAGGTCCCGATCCACGCGTTCTACCTCGTGCTCTACTGGCGCTTCGCCCGCGAGGCCGGCGTGCCGGCGTCGTGGACGCAGAAGCTCGACGACGCCACATCGACCGCCCTGCTGCTTGTCCTGGTCTGGCTCGCCAACCGCTTCAGCGACATCGAGATCGCGGGTGCGGCGCCGACGGCGCTGCTGCTGGCACTGCGCTTCTGGCGCGGCGACTGGCAGGATGCGGGCCGCCCCGACGCAGCCCATCTGCTCGCAGCGCTCCGCCGCAACGCGCCCTATGTCGCGCTGACCCTGGCGCTCTGCGCCACCCGCCTGGTGCCGCCGCTGCGCGATCTGCTGAAGCCGCTATGGGCGCTGAAGCCGTTCGACAACCAGCCGGCCTTCGCGCCGCTCTATGCACCCGGCTTCTGGCTGCTGGCGATCGGCCTTGTGGTCGCCACGGCCGCACGCGCGCCGCTCGGCCGCATCCTCGCCGCGACCGCGCAAAGCGCGTGGCGCGCCTGTGCCGTGACGCTGGCCTTCATCATCATGGCCGAGCTCTATGTCGGCTCGGGCATGGCCCAGCAGATCGCCGAGGCCCTGCGCGCCGCCGCCGGCCGCAGCGCGGCGCTGGCCGTGCCGGTGTTCGCCGGCGTCGGCGGCTTCCTGACCGGCGGCGGGGCGGCGGCCAACGCCATGCTGATGCCGATGGTGACCGGCCTCGCCCGCGCCACCGAGGTCGACCCGGCGTGGATCGCCGCGGTCCAGAATAGCGTCTGCACCAACCTCACCATGCTGTCGCCGATCCGCGTCTCGATGGGTGCCGCCCTGCTGTCGCTGGCCGGCGCCGAAGCGGCGCTCTACCGCCGCGCCTGGCCGCTCGCCCTGCCGCCGCTGCTCACCGGACTTGCTGCAGTGGCGGTGTTGCTAGCCTCATCCTGAGCCATTCAGGAATGCGCCGCGGGGAATGTACGGCGTTTGTCCGCCGCGGTATTCTGCGGCATGTTCAGCCTTGCCTACGAACGCAGCCAGAAAGTGCTGGTCGCGCGTTTCATCGGCAGCATGACCAAGGCCGATCTCAACGAACTCGACGAACGTGTGGTGGCTTTCATCAAGGTCGAGGGCCCGCCGCGCGCCTTCGTGATCGACGCCACTGAGGTCGTGACCCTGGAGGTGCCGACCACCGAGTTCGTGCGCCGCGCCAAGCGCCCGTTGCGGGTCTCCGACACCGAGCGCGTCTACATCATGCCGAGCGCCGACCTCTACGGCATGGGGCGCCTGTTCGGCACCTACCAGCGGATGGCCGGCAAGCGCGAGCCCCTGGTCGCCAAGACGCTGGCCGAGGCCTATTACGAACTCAAGCTCACCGACCCCAAATTCGAGCCCGTTTAGCCAGCCCGTGTAGGCTGGCATCCCGCCGATTTGGCTCTATGATCCCGCCCTATTTTCGCGCGGGAGAAGAGACATGGCCAAGGTGGCATTCGTCGGTCTGGGTGTGATGGGCTTTCCGATGGCGGGACATCTCGCCGCCAAGGGCCACGACGTCGTCGTCTACAACAGGACCTTCGCCAAGGCCGAAGCCTGGACCAAGAAGCACAAGGGCACGGCGGCCAAGACGCCGCGTGAGGCCGCGGCGGGGCGCGAGATCGTCTTCACCTGCGTCGGCAACGACGCCGACCTGCGCGCCGTCGTGCTCGGCCCCGACGGCGCCTTCGCCGGCATGGCCAAGGGCACCATCCTGTTCGACAACACCACCGCCTCGGCCGACATCGCCCGCGAGCTCCACGCCGCCGGCAAGAAGCTCGGCATCGACTTCATCGACGCGCCCGTGTCGGGCGGCCAGGCCGGCGCCGAGAACGGCCAACTGACGGTGATGTGCGGCGGCGAGCAGGCGCCGTTCGACAAGGCCAAGCCGGTGGCCGACGCCTTCTCCAAGGCGGTGACGCTGATCGGGCAGCCAGGCACGGGGCAGATCACCAAGATGATGAATCAGATGTGCGTGGCGGGAATCGTCCAGGGGCTGGCCGAGGCGATCAATCTCGGGCAGCGCTCGGGGCTCGATATGGAAAAGGCGATGGGGGCGATTTCCAAGGGCGCGGCGCAGAGCTGGCAGATGGACAATCGCTGGCAGAACATGGTGGCGGGCAAGTTCGACTATGGCTTCGCCATCGACTGGATGCGCAAAGATCTCGGCATCTGCCTCGCCGAAGGGCAGCGCGCCAAGGCGATGATGCCGCTGATCGCGCTGGTCGACCAGTTCTACGCGCGCTGCCAGATGCGCGGCGGCGGACGCTGGGATACCTCGGGCCTCGTTCAGCTGCTGCAAAAAGAATGACGTACAAACTTTACGGCCGCGCCGGCTGGGGCTCGGCGATCGTCGAGGCGCAGCTCGCCTGGTACGGGCTGCCGTTCAAGTTCGAGGCGGTCGGCGATCTCTTCAAGACACCCGAGTCGTGCACCCCAGCGGCGGATCGAGGCGACGCAGTCGGCCGCCGTCACCGGCTGGCCGTCATGCCAGGCCAGGCCCTCGCGCAGGGTGAAGGTCCAGACGAGGTTGTCGGGCGACATCGTCCACTTGTCGACCATCTGCGGCTTGACCGTAAGACTCTCGTCGAGCGCAAACAGCGTGTCGTAGACGAGATAGCCGTGATCGGCCGAGATCAGCGCCGTCGTCCAGATCGGATCGATGATCTTGAGGTCCGAATGCATGACCACGCGCAGGGTGGTGTCCGCGTGTGCGGGAACCGCGCTGGCAAGACCCAGCGCGGCGAGGACGAAGAGTGCGAGGCGGCGGATGCCGCTCATGTCACTTCTTCTCGATGTTCCACAGCGCCAGCGACGGCGTATGCAGCACGCCGTCGATGTTGGTGCGGAGCGCAGTCGGCTGGGTGAACTGGCCGAGGATGGCGTGCGTTGGATATTCGAGGACGCGCAGCTGGACCTGCTCGGCGATCGCCTTCTGCTTGGCCGGGTCGGTTTCCTTGGAGAAGGCGTCGCGCAGCTTCTCAAGCTCGGGATCGCACGGCCAGCCGAAGGTCGCCTTGTCGCACGAGGCGTTGAGGAACGCGGCCGACACCGGGTTCAGGATGTCGGTCGAGCCCCACGAAGTAAAGAAGGCGCTCCAGCCGCCCGACGCCAGCGGATCCTTCTTGACCCGGCGCGACACCAGCGTCTGCCAGTCCATCGCCTGCAGGTCGACCTTGAAGCCGGCCTTCTCGAGCTGCGGCTTGGCGACGGTGGCAAGGTTGTTGTGCCCGGCCGTGTCGGTCTGGTGCATCAGGATGATCGGCGTACCGTCGTAGCCCGCTTCCTTGAGCAGCGCCTGGGCCTTGGCGGTGTTGCCCGAGACCTTGTCCTCCCAGCCCTTGGTCGATTCGAGCGGCGAGCCGCAGGGAAACAGCGACTTGCATTCCTTGAAATAGGCAGGGTTGCCGACGTTGGCCTGCAGGAACTCCTTCTGGCCGAGCGCGTAGAGCACGGCCTGGCGGATCTTGGGATTGTCGAACGGCTTGTGCAGCACGTTGAAGCGCATGGCGTACTGACGGCCGGCGAGGTTGGTCGTCATGATCTTGATTTTCTTGTCCTTCTGCAGCAGCGGCAGCAGATCTGGCGGCACGAACTCGATCAGGTCGATCTCGCCGTTGATCAGCGCGTTCACCTGGGTCTGCTGGTCGGCGATGGTAATCCATTCGACGCGGTCGACCTTGACCACCTTGCCGCCGCTCAGGGCCGAGGCGGGCTCGCCGCGCGGCTTGTACTTGGGATTCTTGAGGTAGACCGCCTTTTCGCCGGGCTTCCACTCGTCCTTCTTGAAGATGAAGGGGCCGGAGCCCGTCGTATCGGTGATCTGGCTGTTGGGATCGCCGTCGGCGACGCGCTTGGGCATCATGAAGGCGAGGTTGGAGCTCGACTTGCCGAGCGACTCGATCACCAGGCCGTAGGGCTCTTTCAGTACCATCTTGATGGTCTTGGCGTCGGGCGCCGACAGCTCGGCTACCACGCCGAGCAGTTTCTGGCCCATCGAATCCTTGGCCGCCCAGCGCTTGATGGAGGCGACGCAATCCTCCGCCGTCACCGGCTGGCCGTCATGCCATTCGAGGCCATCGCGCAGGGTGAAGGTCCAGGTGAGCTTGTCGGGCGAGGTCGTCCACTTGTCGACCATCTGCGGCTTCACTTCGAGCTTGTCGTCGACCGCGAACAGCGTGTCGTAGATCATGTTGCCGTGATGGGTCGAGATCAGCGCCGTCGTCCAGATCGGGTCGATGATCTTGAGGTCGGAATGCAGCGAGACTTTTAGAACGGTCTCGGCCTGTGCCGCACCGGTGATGGCAAGCGACGCGGCAAGCGTTGCAAGTAGTCGACGACCGAACAGACGCATGGAACATCCCCCTCGAAATGATGGCGGAAGGATAGAGCGCTCAGTGGCCTTCCGCGACCGCCAAAAGCGCCTGCCAATCCGTCACTTTCACGCGAGGCCGGCCGGCTGAGTGGCCGGCGGCGGTTTCGGCCTTGTCGATGCGATGCCAGCCCGCAGCATCGACGCAGGGCGGCATCGGGTCGGGCCCGCTCTTGGGCGGCCGGTCGGCCAGCCAGTCGGCCACTTCCCTGGCCACGGCATGGCTCTCGCCGCGGTTGGTCGGGATGGTGCCGCTGGGCCCGCGTTTGGCCCAGCCGACCGGGAAGATGCCCTCGCCCGCCGGGAAGGCCTCGCCCTCGTAGCCGATGCAGGTGATCACCAGATCGACCTTCATCTTGCCGTGGCTGCCGAGGTCCATCCCGCCGGGATGAAAGGCCGTGGGCCTGGTATTGAACCGGAAGCGCAGCGCGATCGGCTTGCTGCCGGCCTTGTTGGCGGCAAAGCCCTTCAGCAGCTCGAGGTTCTTGGTCTTGCGCAGGCGTTCGGGCGTCGGGTCGCCCGCCGGCGCCGTGACCTCCAGCGCGTGCGGATCGACCAGCGCCACGGCGCGCGCGAGGCGCCCCATTTCCGCCAGCTCGTTGTTGGTGAACGACGCCTGCTCGGGCCCGCGCCGGCCGATCAGGCTGATCTCGCTGATCGGCGCCGCCGCGATCGTCGCCCCCGCCGCCGGCACGATGTCGCTCTTGGCCATTTCGTCGGCGCTCTTGGCCAGCACGCGGGCGACGTCGATGGCGACATTGCCGTTGCCGATCACCGCCACGCGCCTGACCTTGGAAAGATCGGGCCCCGATGCAAAATCCGGATGGCCGTTCAGCCAGGCCACGAACCGCCACGAGCCCATGACCATGGGCAAATCCTCGCCCGGGATGCCGAGCTTCCTGTCCTTCACCATGCCGGTGGCGACGATCACGGCGTCGTAGCCGGCCCGCAGCTCGTCCCAGGTGAGGTCGCGGCCGACCTCTATATTGCCGCAGAAGCGCAGGTCGGGTGTGCCGAGCAGGCGGTCGAACTGGCGGGCCACGGCCTTGGTGCCCTGGTGGTCGGGCGCGACCCCTGCCCGCACCAGCCCATAGGGCGTCGGCAGGCGGTCGATGATGTCGATATGGAGCTCGGGATTGGCGCGCAGCAGCCCGTCGGAGGCATAAAACCCTGACGGCCCGGCGCCCACGATGGCGACCCTATGAGTCATGCCGCCCGGCTTAGCATATGATGGGCCATGGCTAAATATACCCACCTCACCCAACTGGGCCACGACGTCGCCCCGCCCGCCTCGCCCGACAAGGCGATCCTCGAAACCGTGCCCAACGCCGACCCGCGCGCGCTCTATCTCGTGCGCTTCACCCAGCCGGAATTCACCACGCTCTGCGCCGTCACCGGCCAGCCTGATTTCGCGCATCTGGTGATCGACTATGCGCCGCGGGCGAAGCTGGTCGAGAGCAAGTCGCTGAAGCTTTATCTCGGCAGCTTCCGCAACCATGCGAATTTCCACGAAGCCTGCACACTGGCCATCGGTCGCCGCCTGGTGAAGGCGCTGGCGCCAAGGTGGCTGCGCATCGCCGGTTACTGGTATCCGCGCGGCGGCATGCCGATCGACGTGTTCTGGCAGACCGCCACGCCGCCCAAGGGCCTGTGGCTGCCCGACACCGGCGTCGCCAACTATCGCGGCCGAGGGTAATGGCTCGGCTTCCGCCTACTCCCAAGCGGCCGCCGAAAGAGGCGTCGCCGCTCGAGTTGCGCAACGCCATCCGCGACGAGGCGTTGCGTCTTGGCTTCGACGCCGTGGGCTTCGCAGCCGCGACTCTCGCGCCCGAAGCCCGCGCGACGCGGCTGGCGCAACTGACCGAGTTCGTCGAACAGGGCATGCACGGCGACATGGGTTGGCTGGGCGAGCGCGCGACGGAGCGCGTCGATCCGACGATCCTGTGGCCGGGCGCCAAGACCGTCGTCTCGGTGGCACTGAACTACGGCCCAACGCACGACCCGCGCGACCTTCAGGCCGAGACCGGGCACGGCGCCATCTCGGTCTATGCCCAGGGCCGCGACTATCACGATGTGATGAAGACCCGGCTGAAGGCGCTGGGCCGCTTCATCTGGGACAATTACCGGCACTCGATAAAGGTCTTCGTCGATACCGCACCCTTGATGGAAAAACAGGCGGCGCAAGCCGTCGGCCACGGCTGGCAGGGCAAGCATACCAACCTGGTGTCGCGCCAGTTCGGCTCATGGCTGTTTCTCGGCGAGCTTCTGTTGTCGGCCGAGCTGCCTCACGACAGCGCCGAAACCGACCATTGCGGCCACTGCCGCGCCTGCCTCGACTCCTGTCCAACCAACGCCTTCCCCGCGCCCTACAAGCTCGACGCGCGGCGCTGCATCTCCTACCTCACGATCGAGCACGAAGGCGCCATCGACCGCGAGTTCCGCGCAGCGCTGGGCAACCGCATCTACGGCTGCGACGACTGCCTCGCCGCCTGCCCGTGGAACAAGTTCGCACAGGAGGCGAAGGAATCAGCCTTCACGCCGCGCCCCGAGACCAGCGCGCCGACGCTGGTCGAGCTGGCGTCGCTCGGCAATCCGGAATTCCGCCGCCGCTTCGCCGGCACCGCCATCAAGCGCATCGGCCGCGACCGCTTCGTGAGAAACGTCGCCTATGCGCTGGGCAACAGCGGCGCGCCGGCGACGGCGCTGCCGGCGGTCGAGAAGCTTCTCGACGACGCATCGCCACTGGTGCGCGGCGCCGCGGTATGGGCATTGCAGCGCCTGGCGCCTGAAGCGTTCGAGAAGCGGCAGCGCACCACGACCGAGCGCGATCCCTCTGTCCAGACTGAATGGGAGACAAGGCCATGAAGAAATTGATTCTCGCCACCGCCATCCTTCTAAGCTCGATGCTGCCGGCATTGGCCGACGGCTGCTTCATCTGCGCCAAGGACAGCGCCTGCGGGCAATATTGCCGCTACAGCGGCGCCGACAACGCCGACAGCCGCAAGAAATGCACGGCCGCCGGCTGCAAGATCGGCGGCACCGCGTCGTGCCCGGCCGGCACCAACATCAAGACCTGCCACGCCGAGGCAACGCCGCTGGAAAGGCTGCGCGAGCTGGCCGAAACCAGCGCTTGGACTCGCTGACGGGCGGCCATATAGGAAGGGCATGAAGCGACGCACATTCACCGGCCTTCTGGGCGGCGCGGCGGCGACGGCGCCGTTCGCCGCGCGCGCAACAGGCGGCGATGCCGGTCATCGGATTTCTGCACTCCGGCTCGGCCGAGCAGAACGTCAGGCGTCTGGCCTCCTTCCGCAAAGGGCTGGCTGACGCGGGCTTCGCCGAGGGCAGGAACCTGGCGATCGAGTTCCGCTGGGCTGTCGGCCAGAACGCCCGGCTGCCGGAACTGGCGGCCGAGCTGATCGCCAAGCAGGTGACGCTGATCGCGGCGCTGTCCAGCACGCCGGCGGCGATGGCGGCCAAGGCCGCGACCGGCACCGTGCCGATCTTCTTCCTGATCGCCGACCCACCGGTCGAACTGGGCCTGGTCGCGAGCTTCAACCGGCCGGGCGGCAACGCCACCGGCATCGTCACCCTGAACATCGAGCTGATGCCCAAGCGGCTCGAGTTCCTGCGCGAGCTGGCGCCGCAAACCGCCAACCTGGCGGTGCTTCTCAACTCCAACCATCCCAGCACCAAGTCGGCGCCGGCAACCCTGCGTGCGACAGCCAGCACGCTCGGCCTGCCGCTGCAGATACTCGAAGCCGTCAGCGATGCCGAGATCGAGGCGGCCTACGCTGCCCTCAAGCCCGGCAGCGCGCTGCTGATCGGCACCGACGCGTCTTTCTTCGCGCAGCATGCCAAGCTCTTGGCGCTGTCGGCGCGCCACGCGGTGCCGACGATCTACGACAACATCGAAGCGGCCCATGCCGGCGGCCTAATCATCTACGGCGCCAACGTCGAGCGGCTGTGGGAGCAGGCCGGCGGCGCCGTCGCCCGCATCCTCAAGGGCCAGAAGCCGGCCGAGCTGCCGGTCGCACAAGCGACGCAGTTCGAGCTAGTCATCAATCGCAAGACCGCCAAGGCGCTCGGGCTCGAGATTCCGCCAAAGCTGCTGGTCATGGCCGACGAGGTGATCGAGTGAGGCTGATGGCTGCGGTTATCGCCGCGCCTTGAAGAATGCCTGCAGCAACTCGCCCGCTTCGCGCTCGGCGATGCCGGGATAGACTTCCGGCCGGTGATGGCAGGTCGGCTGGCTGAAGATGCGCGGACCGTGCTCGATGCCGCCGCCCTTGGGGTCCGATGCGCCGTAATAAACACGCCTGATGCGGGCAAAGGAGATAGCCGCCGCGCACATCGGACAGGGCTCCAGCGTGACGTAAAGATCGCAGTCGATCAGGCGCGGTGAGCCGAGCAGGGCCGCGGCAGCGCGGATCGCCAGCAGCTCGGCGTGTGCGGTCGGATCGCGGTCGGCCTCGGTGCGGTTGCCGGCCTCGGCCAGCACGGCGCCGTCGGGCCCGACGACCACGCAGCCGATCGGCACCTCGCCTCGCTGTGCGGCCGCGCGCGCCTGCGCCAGCGCGCGATCCATGGGGGAGGTTCTTGCCGGGCCGCTCATATCGGTGAAAATAGCGGCAAGACGAGCCACAAGGAATGGGGGGAGGAGCAGTCATGCGCTTCAGCTTTTCGGCAGAGCAGGACGAGTTTCGCACCAGCCTGCGGCGGGCGCTGGAAGCGCGCTCGCCGACCAAGGAGGTGCGCCGCCTGATGGCGACCGACGCCGGCTTCGAGCGCGACGGCTGGAAGAAGCTCAATCAGGAAATGGGCCTGACGGCCGTGCACATCCCCGAAGCCTATGGCGGCTCGGGCTTCGGCTATGGCGAACTCGGCATCGTGCTGGAGGAAATGGGCCGCAACCTCCTCTGCGCGCCGTTCTTCTCGACCGCCGTGCTGGCAACGACGGCCATCCTCAATGCCGGTACGGAGGACCAGAAGAAAGCGCTGCTGCCTGGGATCGCCTCGGGCGACACGACGGCGACGCTGGCCTTCTCCGAGGACAGCGGGTTGAACGACGCCGCCAGCATCGCCATGACCGCGACGCCGTCGGGCGGCACCTGGCGCCTCGAAGGCAGCAAGAGCTTCGTGCTCGACGGCCACACCGCCGACCTGATCGTCGTGCTGGCGGGCCAGCCCGGTAGCAGAGGCGAGGACGGTCTCTCCTTCTTCACCGTCGCCGCCGACGCCTCGGGGCTGGAGCGCCGGCTGCTCAAGACCATGGACGAGACGCGCAAGCTTGCCCGCCTCACCTTCAACGGCGTCGAGGCGCGGCTGCTCGGCACCGCCGGCGGCGCGGCGGCGGCCTTCGCCAAAACGATGCAGCAGACGATCGTCTGTCTGGCCAACGAGATGGTCGGCGGTGCCGACCGGCTGCGCGAGGACGCGCTGGCCTACACCAAGATGCGCATGCAGTTCGGCCGCGCCATCGCCTCGTTCCAGACCACCAAGCACAAGGCGGCCGACATGCTGGTCGATGTCGAGATGGCGAAGTCGGCGGCCTATTACGCCGCCGCCGCGCTCGACGAGGGCGACGAGGAGATGCCCGCGCTGGCGTCGCTGGCCAAGGCCTGCGCCTCGGAAGCCTACCTGCAGACCGCGATCCACGCGGTGCAGATGCATGGCGGCATCGGCTTCACCTGGGACAACGACACGCATCTGTGGTTCAAGCGCGCCAAGTCGAGCGAGATCCTGTTCGGCGATGCGAACCTTCATCGCGAGAAGATGATGCAGTTCTGGGGAGAGCGGTCATGAGCGAATTCACCGAAGACTCCGTCCGCGCCGAGGTACGCGCCTGGCTCAAGGACAACTGGAACCCCGAGCTCGGCCTGGTCGACTGGCGCAAGAAGCTCGCGGCCTCGGGCTGGGGCGTGCCGCATTGGCCCAGGCAATGGTACGGCTGCGACCTGTCGGTGAAATTCAACGGCGTCGTCGACGAGGAGTTCAACCGGATCGGCGCGGTCGGCGTCGCCAAGGCGGGCATCCGCACGCTCGCCGCCGCCACCATCCTCGCGCACGGCACCGACCTGCATAAGGAAAAATTCCTGCTGCGCATCCTCACCGGCGAGGACACCTGGTGCCAGCTGTTCAGCGAGCCGGGCAGCGGCTCGGACATGGCGGGTGCGGTGACGCGGGCCGACAAGCAGGGCAACAAGTGGGTGATCAACGGCCAGAAGGTGTGGACGACCAGCGCGCACAAGGCGCATTGGGGTCTCCTGCTGGCGCGCGCCAACTGGGACGTCGCCAAGCACAAGGGACTGGCCTACTTCGTCCTGGATATGAAACAGCCGGGCGTCCAGGTCCATCCGCTGCGCCAGATGAACGGCCACGCCTCGTTCAACCAGGTGTTCTTCACCGATGCCATCGTCGAGCCCGAGTTCCTGGTCTCAGAGGTCGGCGACGGCTGGACGGTAGCGACGACGACCCTGATGCACGAGCGCCGCGGCGCCGACGGCACGCGCACCTGGGCCACCGGCTCGAGCGCCACGGGCCGCATCTACGAGGAAGAGCGCGCCGAGGTCGCCACGACCATGGAACCCTACAAGTGGTATCCCCAGCGCGCCGGCCGCGTCGACCTCGTGATCGAGCGCGCCAGGGAAACCGGCAAGATCGCCGATCCGGTGGTGCGCCAGGAGATCGCCAAGCTCCTGATCATGGCCAAGACCTCGGAATGGACGGCCAAGCGCGCCCGCGCGGCGCAGGAACAGGGCCGGCCGCAGGGACCGGAAGGCTCGCTCGGCAAGCTGGTGTCGAGCCACGTCGCGCGCCAGGCGGCACGGGTGCACACCTATCTCGCCGGCTCCGACGCACTCTTGAGCGGCCAGGACAGCCCGATGAAGGGCGTGATCGCCGAGATCCTTGTATCGGTGCCGGCCTGCTCAATCGCCGGCGGCACCGACGAGATCCAGCGCAACATTATCTCCGAGCGCGTGCTGAAAATGCCGCGCGAGGCGAGCATCGACACCGACAAGCCCTTCAAGGACGTGCCGAGGAACGTGGCGGCGAAGTAGCGCTGGGAAAAGAGATCCCTCGGCTTCGCTCGGGATGACGGGGGTGTTTATCGGCTACACGCAAACAAAACCGTCGTCCCGAGCGAAGTGAGCGCAGCGAACCTAGCCGAGGGACCTCTTTTCCCTTGAGTCGACTGGTCTGTGCTATGATCGCGCCCATGCCCCGTCCCCTGATCGGCGTGACCCTGGATGCTGAGAAGCCCGGCGGTTATTCCAAGTTTCCCTGGTATGCGCTCCGGCAAAACTACCTCGACGCCATCGACGCGGCGGGCGGGCTGGCCGTCGCGCTGCCGCACGAGCCCGACCGCGTGGCTGACTATCTCGAGCACATCGACGCACTTGTCGTGACCGGCGGCGCCTTCGACGTCGACCCCTCCTACTATGGCGGCGGCGAGCGCCATGCCACCGTCATCACCAAGGATCGCCGCACCCGCTTCGAGTTCGATGTCACCAAGGGCGCGCTCGCCCAGAACAAGCCGGTGCTCGGCATCTGCGGCGGCCAGCAGCTCCTGCACGTCGTGCTGGGCGGCAAGCTCATCCAGCACATTCCCGACTCGATCGCGCAGGCGCTCGCCCACGAGCAGCCCAATCCGAGGAACGAGCCCGGCCACACCGTCAAGGTCGCGGCCGGCACACAGCTCCACAAGATCGTGGCGGCCGACGAATTGAAAGTGAACAGCGCCCATCACCAGGCCGCTGCCGACGCGCCCAAGGGCGTGATCGTCAATGCCACGGCGCCCGACGGCGTCATCGAAGGCATCGAGGCGCCGGCCTACCGCTTCTGCATCGGCGTGCAGTGGCATCCGGAGTTCCTGATCTCGGAGGGCGACGCGCGGCTGTTCCGCGCCTTCCTCGGCGCGGCCGCGCAGTGAACGAACCCGCTCCCGAAAAAGGCAAGCGCATCGCCAAGCGCCTGGCGCGCGCCGGCCTGTGCTCGCGCCGCGACGCCGAGCGCTGGATCGCCGATGGCCGCGTCAAGGTCGACGGCGAGGTGCTGGTCTCGCCGGCATTAAACGTCACCGAGCAAAGCTTGATCGAGGTCGACGGCAAGCCGCTGCCGACGGCCGAAAAGGCCCGCGTCTGGCGCTATCACAAGCCGCCGTCGGAGATGGTGACGGCGCGCGATCCCGAGGGCCGGCGTACCATTTTCAACGCGCTGCCGAAATCGATGCCGCGCGTGGTCACGATCGGCCGGCTCGACTTCATGTCGGAGGGCCTGCTGCTGCTCACCAACGACGGCGGCCTCGCACGACAGCTCGAACTGCCGGCCAACGGCTGGACGCGGCGCTATCGAGCGCGGGTGCATGGCGCGGTCGACGACAAGCGGCTGGCCGAGCTGAAGCACGGCGTCACCATCGAGGGCGTGCGCTACGGGCCGATCCAGGCCTCGCTCGACCGCCAGCAGCGCTCCAACGCCTGGCTCGACATCGCGCTGGCCGAGGGCAAGAACCGCGAGGTCCGCCGGGTGCTGGCCCATCTCGACCTGCCGGTGGTGCGCCTGATCCGCGTCGCCTTCGGGCCGTTCACCCTGGGCGAGCTCGAGCGCGGCATGGTCGAGGAAGTGCCGGCGATGGCGCTCGCCACGACGCTCGGTACCGGCAAGCCGGTGCGCGGTAAGGGCTGGGCCAAGCCCAAGCCGCGGCCGGCGCAGCACAAGCGCAAGCACGATCGCAAGCACGAAGGCAAACCTGGCCGTCCCGATGCTCAAGATCATCGGCGGTAAGCACCGCGGCCGCTCGCTGGAGGCGCCCGAGGGGCTGGCGGTGCGGCCGACCGCGGCGCGCGCCCGCGAGGCGCTGTTCAACATCGTGGTCCATGCCAACTGGCGCGAGGACGGCGCCTCGCCGCTGATCGACGCCCGCGTGCTCGACGCCTTCGCCGGTTCCGGCGCGCTCGGGCTGGAAGCACTGTCGCGCGGCGCGGCGCATGCAACCTTCCTCGACAATGATGCGAAGTCGATCAAGCTGATTGCCGAGAACCTGCGGAAGATGGGCGAGACCGCCAACGCCAAGGTCGTCCGCGCCGATGCGACGCGCCCGCCGCCGGCACGCGAGCCCTGCGACCTCGTCTTCCTCGACCCGCCTTACCACTCCGGCCTCGCCGGCACCGCGCTTGCCGCCCTCGCCGCAGCCGGCTGGCTCGCCAAGGACGGTATCGCCACGGTCGAGCTCGCCAACAACGAGGACCTGGCCCCCGTCCCCGGCTTCGAGACCATCGACGAACGCCGCTATGGCGCTGCCAGGATTTTGATCCTCAAATACGAACGATGAAACTCACGGCCCCGCTCTACATGCTGCGCCACGGCGAGACGGCGTGGAACACCGAGCGCCGCATGCAGGGTACCAAGAACTCCGATCTGACCGCGCACGGCCGCCAGCAGGCGCTGGCCGTGGCGCGCGCGCTCAAGGCAGAGCTGGCGCGCGAGCCGGGCCCCACGATCTTCTACCGCAGCCCGCTCGGCCGCGTGCGCGAGACCGCCGAGATCGTCGGCCGCGAGCTGGGACTCGATCCCGTGGAATGGCGCGAGGACATGCGGCTGGCCGAACTGAGCTACGGCGAATGGGAAGGCTCGAGCTGGAAGGAGATCGAGGCCGTGCGTCCCAATGCGCTGGCCGACTGGAAGGCCGACCCCGTGGGCTTCTGTCCGCCCGGCGGCGAGACGCATTTCGAGCTGCGCCAGCGATCGGCGGCGTTTTTGGCCGAGGTCGCCGCCTCGGGCGTGCGCACCGTCGTAGTCGGCCATGGCGTCAGCGGCGCCGTCGTGCGCGGCCTCAATCTCGGACTCTCGGCCGAGGCGATGTTCGTGCTGGAAAAGCCACAGGATGCGTTCTTCCGCTTGCTCGCCGGCAGCGAGGAGCGGATCATGGCTGTGATGGAGAAGTGAGGAGATCATGTCCGACTGGCGCGCCCTAATCACCGTCGAACCCGACAAGCTCGGTGGTAAACCGTGCGTGCGCGGCATGCGGATTTCGGTCGCCGACGTCCTGGAATATCTCGCATCGGGAATGACGATTGAGGAAGTACTCTCGGACTTCCCCGATCTCACGCGCGAGGACGTGCTGGCTTGTCTCGCCTATGCGGCGGCACGCGAACGAGGAACCGTCCAGCTTCACGCATGAGGCTGCTGTTCGACCAGAATCTCAGCCACAAGCTCGTCCAACGCCTGGCGGACGTGTTTCCCGATTCCTTGCACGTCCGCGACATCGGCATGAAGTCGGCCACCGATCCGGCGATCGCGACCTATGCCTTCGCCAACGGCCTCACGATCGTCAGCAAGGACGCGGACTTTCTGGCGTTACGCTTCGTCCTATCCGGGGAACAGGTCAGGATGGTCTGGGTAAGGCTGGGCAATGGTTCGACCGCCCAGGTCGAGGCCGCCCTTCGCGCTCGCCGCATCTCGATCGAGGCTCTCGCTGACGATCCGACGCAGGTCATCGGGATTCTTTAGTTCTTTTGGTTACCAGCGGCTAGAAGAAGTCGAGGCAATGACGAATTATTCGACTTTGTCGATCGATTCACCGACGAATCGATATGAATCGGTTGGCAATCGGCGGAACTCGTTCAAAGTCACACCTCTTGCAATCGTAAATCACAACTTCCTCTAAATGCGGGCTCGCTCCTCACCGGTGGGCCCACATGACAGACACCTCCTTTGATCCAGATCCCAACCTCGACGCCATAGCAGCCGAGCAGGGCAAGACGGCGCTGATCGCCGAGTTGCAGCAGGCGCTATTTACCGGCCCCGGCACGCTGTACGGCCTGCAGGGCGCCGAAGCGATTGGCCGCGCTTCCGACATCGCGGCCGGGCTGCAGGACCGGCGCGACGATATTCTCGGCCGCATCGCCGATCCCGCCGAGCGCTCGGCGCTGGCTCGCCAGCTCGATACTGTGCTGGCCGGCGCGAACCAAGGAATCGGTCGCCACCTCGCAGCCCAGCACGCGGCTCTAGACCGCTCAGCGCGCGCCGAACGCTTCGGCGTACTGCGTACCGAGGCGCGGCTCGACCCACACGACGACGACAGAATCGACGCCTTGGCTCGCGCCGCCACCGGCACAGCGCTGGACGGCGCCGCGGCCAGCGCTGCCTGGAGCAGCGTCCATGCCGATGCCATCGATTCGCGGCTCGACCTTGGCAACCCGGCCGGCGCGCTGACGCTGTGGGACCGAACGCGCGATTCGCTCGGCGACCGGACCCGGGTGGCGCTCGAACCGACGATACAGAGCACCCGGACCCGGCTCGCGGCCGATGAACTGGCGAAATCGAGCCTCGAGTCGTTTGGCGATGTCGAGCTGTCGGGCGACGACGTCCCGCCCGGCGGCGACGAGGTGGAGGGCGGCAGCGCCGACGACACGCCGTCGCTCGCATCGCCGATGGAGCGCGCAAAGACCGAGATCGAGAACCGCGACGACCAGCCGCCGGAGGTCAGGCGCCTGGCCATAGCGCAGCTTGACGAGCAAGCCGATGCCGAACGGGCCAGACGCAGCAGCGAAACCTCCGACATCGCCGACAAGGCCGACCGCCTCGCCACGCTCGCCGCCACTGCGCCCCATCGATACAACCGCGGTTCCTTCCAGGCGCTGGCCGGGCGAGCCGCCGCCATCGGCGACACCTCGTCGGCCCTCAAATACGGCCATCTCGCGGCCAACGAGGATTACATCACGGCCTTCGCTCGTCTGTCGCCGACCGCGCAGCAGCGGCAGCTGGCCGATCTGCCACCCGAGCCGAAGGAAAATCGGGAGGAAGTTTCGGCAGCGCTTTGCGATCACCTCGAACGCTATTCCCTGCCGCCTGTCGAATCGCTGGTGACGCCGCGCGACCACGAAGGCAGCTCCCCCTATATGCCGGGCATTTCCGAGACCGATTCACCGGTCTACATGCTTGCGGTGACGATGGGCGCCTGTTTCGACGGCGATTTCGATCGCGCGCAGCACTTGGCCGATGCATTTGTCGGTGAGGGCCTGGATCCCCGACGCTTCGGGACCGCGCCGATCCGGATCATGGCCGAGCTGCATCAACTCCTGCTCACCGATCACGCGCGCATTCCTTCGCTGATGCATGAATGGGAAGAACGCAAGATCGATGCATTGAAATTACGGAAGTACTGGACGTCGACACCGTTTCCCTGTGACGCGGCTACCGGAACCTAGACCCCGCCACTGCGCTAACCCTTGGCCAGCCGCGCCGTCCGCCGGCAGCCGCCGTCCTCGCTGATCGTGAGCGCCGCACCGTCGCGGCGCACCGACATGCGGCCGGCGGCGCGGTCGGCCGCGACACGCACCGAAGCCACGGACAGCAGCGAGAACGACTCGCCATTGCCCGCCGTGCCGTGCAACTGCCACAGGCCGGGCGTGGCGGGCGGCGGCGCGGATTTGCTGGGATTGGGCACGGGGCCCTTGGCGCCGGTGTCGTAGGCGGTGCCGTCGACGAAGCCGTATTCGATGGTGAGCGCTATTTCGAGCGGCGCGCAGGAGCCGGCGTCGCTGCTGCCTTTCCACATACCGTCGAAGGTCGAGGACGGTGCCGGCTCGAGCTTGGCCGTCGGCGGCTGCGGGGCGGTCTGGGCGAAGGCGGCAGCGGCAAAGGAGGCGGCAAGCAGCACAGCGGCGAGGGTTTTCATCTTCTTCCGAACAGCCTTTCGATATCGGCGAGCCGCAGCTCGACATAGGTCGGGCGGCCATGATTGCACTGTCCGGAGTGCGGTGTCGCCTCCATCTGGCGGAGCAACGCATTCATCTCGTCGACGGTGAGGCGGCGCCCGGCGCGCACCGAGGTGTGGCAGGCGAGCGTGCCGCAGACTTCCTCGACCTTCTCTTTCAGCGACAGGTGATCGCCCATCTCGGCGAGCTCGTCGGCGAGATCGCGCACCAAGCTCTGGATGTCGGCCTCGCCCAGCAGCGCCGGCGTCTCGCGCACCACCACGGCGCCGAGCCCAAACGGCTCGAGCACCAGGCCCATGTCGGCCAGCTCGGCGGCGCGTTGCGTCAGCCGTCGCGCGCCGTCCTCGCCGACCTCGACGACCTCGGGCAGCAGCAGCGCCTGACGCTTCACGCCTTCCGATTCGAGCTGGTTCTTGAGCTTTTCGTGCAGCAGGCGTTCGTGTGCGGCGTGCTGGTCGACGATCACCACGCCCTCGGCGGTCTGCGCCACGATATAGGTCTCGTGCAACTGCGCGCGCGCCACGCCCAGCGGATAGTTGCCGTTGGCGATCTCGCCGGTCGGCATCTCGACGCGTGCCGAGGGGCCGCCGAGCGAGTCCAGGGGCGGCGCCATGAACTGCGCCGCGGCTTCGGCGAGGCCACGCGGGATCGAGGAGCCGGTCCAGCTTCCGCCGCCACTCCCTCTTCCAAGGGGCAAGGCGTTCGAATATCCCGTGTGCGGCCGGAACGCACCGAGGGCGGCGTCGGAGACGGTCGTGCTGGCGCGATGACCGGCGGCGCTCAAAGCGTTGCGCAACGCGCCGACGATCAACCCGCGCACGATGCCGGCGTCGCGGAAGCGCACTTCGGTCTTGGCCGGATGGACATTGACGTCGACCATCTCCGGCGGCGCCTCGAGGAAAAGCGCCACCATGGGGTTGCGGTCGCGCGCCAGGAAATCCTGGTAGGCGCCGCGCACCGCGCCAGCCAGCAGCTTGTCGCGCACCGGGCGGCCGTTGACGAAGAGATACTGGTGCTGGCTGGTCGGCCGGTTGAGCGTCGGCAGGCCGGCAAAGCCGGTGAGCCTAAAACCCTCGCGGTTGGCGTCGATGGCGATGGCATTGTCGGCGAAGTCGCGGCCCATGATGGCACCCAGGCGCTCGAGACGCGCGGCGTCGGCCGACAGCAGCGAGCCCGATGCGGCCGGCAGGTCGATCAGCGCGCGCTCCTCGCTTTCCAGCCGAAAGGCGACGGCGGGATGCGCCATGGCGAGACGGCGCATGGCGTCGGCGATGTGGCCCGATTCGGTGCGTGGCTCCTTGAGGAACTTGAGCCGCGCCGGCGTCGCAAAGAAAAGGTCGCGCACCTCGACGCGCGTGCCGTGCGGGTGTGCGGCGGGCTTGGTCTCGCCGCGCGCGCCGCCGTCGATCTCCAGAGCCCATGCCGTGTCGGCGCCGGCGGGACGCGAGGTCAGCGTGAAGCGGCTGACCGAGGCGATCGAGGGCAACGCCTCGCCGCGGAAGCCCAGCGTGTCGATATGCGTGAGATCGTCATCGGGCAGTTTCGAGGTGCAGTGGCGCTCGACGGCCAGCAGCATCTCCTCGCGGTTCATGCCGACGCCGTCGTCGACGACGGTGATCAGCGTGCGGCCGCCCTCCTTCAGGGTGACGGCGATGCGGTGCGCGCCGGCATCGATGGCGTTCTCGACCAGCTCCTTGACGGCGCTCGCCGGGCGCTCGACCACCTCGCCGGCGGCGATGCGGTTGACCAGAGTCGTGGGAAGCCGGCGCAGGAGCCGTGGGGGCGCGCTCATGCGCGCCAGTCTACGTCCGCCGGCCTGTGGAAGATACGCGGGAGGAAAGATACTGGCGGGTAACGACCTTGCCCTCCTCGACGGCCGGCTGGTCGAAGGCATCGATGCCCCACAGCTCGGCGGCGAAAATCGTCTCCAGGATGTAATGCATCATCAGCGCGCCCATCGTGCGCTCGTCGATGGTGGCGACGCGCATGACGCGTGTCGGCCGGCCGGCCTTCACGAGGGTGGCCGCCGTGGCATCGGCCTCGGCCAGCAAGAGGTCACCCATGGTGTGGCCGGTCAGGTAGGAAAGTGCTGCATCGCCGCCCAGCGCCGCGGCGGAGAGCAGCGTGCCCTGCCCCGCCGTGTCCTGGATCAGCAGGGTGAACAGCTTGTCAGCCGGGCCGCCGAGATAGAGCTGGACCTGGCTGTGCTGGTCGACGGTGCCCAGCGCCACCGCCGGCGTCGTGCCATGGCCCTGTTTGCCCAGACTCTCGGCCCAGATCTGGCGATACCAGAAGGCGAAGGTATTGAGCCGGTCGACATAGGGCATCAGCACCGTGATGTTGAGGCCGCGCTCGCGCGCCAGGCCGACCGACAGTGCGGCGCCAATGGCGGGCGCCAGACTCGTCGGATCGTTGGCTGCCAGCGACGGATCGAGCACGGAAGCGGCGCCCTCGCGCACGGCGGCGCAGTCGAGGCCGGCGATCATCGCCGGCAGCATGCCGACCAGCGACAGCGCCGAATAACGCCCGCCGATATTGGGATCGTGATCGAGCACGGTGGCGCCGAGCCGGCCCATCAGCCGGCGCAGCGGATTGTCGGCGGCCTCGCTGATCGCCAGCACGTTGCTTGCCAGCGCCTTCTTGTCGAGCTTGCTCTGCAGGGCGGCGAGCACGGTGAGGAAAGCGGCGAGCGTCTCGGGCGTGCCGCCCGACTTGGAGATCGCAATGAAGCCGGTGCGCTCGAGCGGCAGGCGGGACGCGAGCTCGGCGAAGGTCGCCGGGTCGACATTGTCCATGAACCACATCTTGGGACGGCCCTTGGCCGGGCCGAAGCCCTGGTCCTTGAGCGCCACCAGGGTCTTGCCGCTGAGGCTGGAGCCGCCCGAACCCATGACGACGACGTGCTCGAACTTAGCGAAGCGGTCGGCATGGGGCTTCAGCGCCGCGAGATCGTCGCGCCGCGCCGGCAGGCTGAGCAGCGGCAGCGTGTTGTCGGCCTTCCAGGCGCGCAGCTTGTCGAGGGCGGGCCGCAGCCTCACCAGCTCGCGGTCGAGCGAGGTGCGAGACAGGCCCTTGACGCCGACCGAGGTATCGAGCGCGTCTTCGATCGAATGGCGGTAGTAGGTCATGGTTGCCGTCATGGTTCCTTGGGATCCGAAACGACGCCGACCGGCTTGCCGACGACGATGGTGGTGACGGTATCCTCGCGCAGGATGCGGCGGGCGGCGCGCTTGATGTCCTCCGACTTGACCGCCGCGATCAGCTGGGCGCGCTTGGTCAGATGGTCGGGGGCGAGGCCGTCGATCTGCATGGCGTGCATCAGGTTCGCGATCGACGACGAGGAATCGAGCGACAGCGCCAGCGCGCCGGTGAGGTAGGTCTTGGCGTCGGCGATCTCGGCGTCGGTGGCCCCGCCCTCGCGCATGCGGGTGAATTCGCCGCGCGCCACCTTCAGCGCCTCGGCGACGCGCTCGTTAGCGCTCGCCGTCGAGGCCACGAACAGCGAGGCCTTGCGGTAGTTGCGCAGCGACGAAGAGGCGCCATAGGCCAGGCCGCGCTTCTCACGGACCTCGGTGAAAAGGCGCGACTGCTGGCCGCCGCCGCCCAGTATGTGGTTCATCACGAAAGCGGCGTACCAGCCGGGGTCAGCGCGCGGCACGCCTTGCAGCGCCATCAGCACGACGCTCTGCGGCACCGCGCGCTCGATCACTTGCGTACGACCTTTAGCAGGCGGCACCCAGTCGGGTGGCGGCGGCTTCAGCCCACCGGCCGGCAGGCCGCCGAAGGCGCGGTCGAGCTGGCGGGCGAGTTCGGCTTCGTCGATGTCGCCCACGGCGGCGACGATCAGGCCGTTGCGCGTCAGCACCGAAGTGGCGCGGCGGCGGACATCCTCGGGTGTCAGCGACTCGAGCGTCTCGCGCGTGCCCTCGGGATCGTTGGCGTAGGGGTGGCCGGCGAACACCGTGCCCATCATGGCACGCGCCGCCACGGCGGGCGGCCGCTGGCGCGCCTGGTTCAGCGCCGAGATGGTCTGGGCGCGGCGCTGGTCGAGCGATTCCTTCTCGAAGCGTGGCTGGGTCATGGCCAGGCGCAACAGGTCGAAGCTCTCCTCGCGATTGGCCGACAGCGCGCGGAACGAGCCGCTGAGGCGATCGAACGAGGCGCCGAAGCCCAGGCTCACCGAGGCTTCCTCGAGGCGCTGCTTGAAGGCAAGTGCGCTGAACAGGCCGGCGCCGTCGGTCAGCAGCGTCGCCGCCAGGTTGGTGACGCCGCGCTGTTTTTCGTCCTCCGACGCCGTGCCGGTCGCGAAGGAGAAGGAGATCGCGACGATCGGCGTGGTCTTGTCTTCGACCAACCAGACCTGGATACCGAGCGGCGTGGTGATCTGCTTGATGTCGATGGCCTGCGCGGCGGTGGCCGAGCAGACGGAGACGAATACCGCGAAGGCGGCAAACAGGCGCCTCATCGCCGGCCCTCGGCCGGCGCCAGCAGCGAGGTCACGGCCATGTCCTCGCGCCAGACATGGCGCGCCGCGGCCAGCACCTGGTCGGCGGTGACGGCCGAGATGCGCTGCGGCCAGGCCTCGACATCGGCGGTGGTGCCGCCGGTCGCCAGCAGGTTGGCGTAGATGCGCGGACCGCTGGCCAGCGAATCCTGGGCGAAGATCGCCTGGGCCAGCATCTGGTTCTGCGCCCGCTCGAGTTCCTGCGCGGTGACGCCGCCGTCGAGCAGGCGCTTCATCTCACCCGCCACCGCCTCCTCGATCTCGACAATAGTGCGCAGCGGCGCCGGCTCGACGGCCAGGCCAAAGGAGCTGAGGCCGAGCGGCGCGGCGCTGTAGCCGGCCGAGGCCGAGAGCGCGAGCTTGCGCTCGAGCACCATGGTGCGCGACAGCCGGCTGGTCTCACCGCCGCCGAAGATGCGGGCCAGCACCTGCAGCGCAAAGGCGTGCTGGGTCTTGCCGACGCGATAGGATGGCGCGATGTAGTCGCGCGACCAGTGCGGCTCGGCGACGCGCGCGTCGGCCCGCACCACGCGGTGCGGCAGGCCGGCCCCCGGTTCGGTGGGCCGCTTGCGCGGCTCGACCTTGCGCGAGGCGATCGGGCCGTAATATTTGTCGGCGAGCTTGCGCACCGCCTCGGTCGTGGTGTCGCCGGCGATCAGCAGCACGGCGTTATTGGGCGTGTAGTGCTTCTGGTAGAAGGCATTGAGCTCGCGCAGGCCGAGCTTCTTGATGTCCTCGGGGGTGCCGCTGATCGGCACGCCATAGGGCCTGCCGTGGCCGAACAGCGAGTCGCGCACCGCCTCGTCCAAAAGCTCGGCCGGCACGTTCTCGGTGCGCTGGCGGCGCTCCTCGAGCACGACCTGGCGCTCGGGCGTCAGCTCCTTTTCGGTGAGCCGCAAATTGACCATGCGGTCGGCCTCGAGGCGCATGATCATCTCGAGTCGGTCGCTGGCGATGGTCTGGTAATAGCCGGTCTGGTCGAAGGTCGTGTAGGCGTTGTCGCGGCCTCCGTTGCGCGCGATGGTGCGCGAGAAGTCGGTGGGCGCGACGGTTGCCGTGCCCTTGAACATCATGTGCTCGAGGAAGTGCGCGACGCCGGTCTGGCCCGCGACCTCGTCGGCGCTGCCGACCTTATAGACCAGGGTTTGCGAGACCAGCGGCGCGCGCCGCGACGGCAGGACGACGACCTGCAGGCCGTTGGCCAGCGTGAAGCCCTCGGCCGGGCTGCGCAGGACCGCCAGCAGCTTGGCCGCGGCGGTGTTCGGCGGGGAGAGGAGCGCACCGGCAGCGAGGCCGCCGGCGATGAAGGTGCGGCGGCTGCTCAGAAGAGACCTTCCAGCAGGCCGCGCTTGCGCCGTTCGATGGTCGGCGTCGCGGCGTTGGGCGGCAGCGCCGTCGGCTGGCCCGCGGCCTGGGCCTCGCGCAGCCGCTGCTGTTCCTTGGTCGGATCGAGGACGACGCCGGGCACCGGCTTGTCCTGCCAGAAGATCAGGCTGTCGATGAAGGTGTCGTTGGAATCGGCCAGCACGCGGCTGTCGGTGTTGACGCGGCTCCTGATGTTGGAATCGATGCCGCCCCGGGTGGCGCGGCTCACCAGACCTGCCTCCGACGAGCCGGCACCGCGCGGCTGGCCGCGCTGGTTGCGCGCCGTCGCCGGCGCCAGCGCCTCGCGCGCCTGGTCGGCCGGGGTCACTTCCTGCGGACGCGGCTCGCCCGGACGCGGCGGCCGCAGCTCGGCGTTGGGCGGCATGGTGAGCGGCGAGTGCGAGACGATCTTGAATTCGTCGGGCGACACCTTCTTGGAGCCGCCGAGATTGTCGAACATGCCGCAGCCGCCCAGCGTAAAGGCGCCGAGTGCGAAAGCCGCCGTCATGGATTTGGTCCGTCGCATCGTCAGTTCCTCGAAGCTTCGCTTTTGTCGACCGATCCTGGCTTTATCAGGGCGCGGATTTCTTCTCGCCGATCAGGGAATCGAGGAGCATCAGGCCGACCCCCACGACGATCGCCGAATCGGCGACGTTGAAGGCCGGCCAATGCCACTGAGCCACGTGAAAATCGGCGAAATCGAACACCGCTCCCCAGCGGGCGCGGTCGATAACATTGCCGATAGCGCCCCCCATGACAAGGCCGATGCCCCAGCCTGTGAATGGCCGGTCGGTGCGCCGCAGCCAGATAAAAAGCCCGATACATACGGCAATCGCCACCCCCGACAGCAGCCACGGCGGCAGCGACCGATCGCCGCCCAGCATCCCGAAGCTGACGCCGCGGTTCCAGACGATGACGAGGCGGAAGAAATCGGGGATGACGTCGACGATGGTGCCGGCTTTGACGAGGTAGGCGAGGAGGAGGTGTTTGGAGAGCTGGTCGGCGATCAGGGTCGCGACGGCCAGGGCCATGGATTGGCGGTCGATGGGTCTCATGAGACGGCTGAGTCGCAGCGGGTGCACAGGAGGGGGTGGCGGGGGTGGCTGCCGACTTCGGGGAGGACCTGCCAGCAGCGGGCGCATTTTTCGCCTGATGCAGGCGCCGGCACGACGGCGACGCCAGCGACGTCGGGGAGGGTGAAGGCGCCCGACGGCAACTCGCCCTCTATAAGGTCGCCGCCGGAGGTGATGCAGATCTCGGTGAGGTCGAGGCCGCGCAGGGCGTCGATGTAGACCTTGCCGGCGTGGACGTGGGGCGCCGCCTGCAGGGACGAGCCGATGCGCTTTTCGGCGCGCTCGAGCTCCAGCGCGCCGGTGACGACGCGGCGGAGCGCGCGGATGGTGGTCCACTTTTCGCCAAGGGCTGCATCGAGCCAGGTCGAGGGGATGGTCGGGTAGACGCGCAGGTGCACTGAATCGGCCCCGCCGTCGGGCACGTCCATGGGACGGGCGAGCCAGGCTTCCTCGGCGGTGAAGCAGGTGATGGGCGCGAGCCACGCCGTCAGGAACGAGAACAGCTCGGCCATGACGGTCCGCCCCGCCCGCCTGCGCAACGAACCCGGAGCGTCGCAGTAGATCGCGTCCTTGCGGATGTCGAAGTAGAACGCCGACAGATCGCCGCCGCAAAAGCCGTTGAGCTCCGTCGCGATGGTGTGAAAGTCGAAATCGTCGACCGCCTTGCGCATCACGAGGTCGAGCTCGGCCATCCGATGCAGCACCCAGCGTTCGAGCTCCGGCATCTCCGCCGCCGCCACCCGTTCGCCAGCGGAAAACCCGTCGAGGCTCCCCAGCAGATAGCGCAGCGTATTGCGCAGCCGCCGATAGGCCTCGGCCTGGTGCTTCAGGATCTCCGGCCCGATCCGCTGGTCCTCGGTGTAATCCGTGCCGACCACCCACAGGCGCAGAATGTCGGCGCCGTACTGGTCGCAGACGCCCTGCGGCGCCGTGACGTTGCCCAGCGACTTCGACATCTTGCGGCCCTGCTCGTCGAGCGTGAAGCCGTGCGTCAGCACGCCGTCGTAGGGCGCCCGCCCGCGCGTGCCGCAACTCTCCAGCAGCGAGGAATGGAACCAGCCGCGATGCTGGTCCGAGCCTTCGAGATAAAGATCGGCCGGCCACTTGAGCTCGGGATTACCCTCGAGCGTGAAGGCATGCGTGCAGCCCGAGTCGAACCACACGTCCAAAATATCCCGCACCTGCTCGTAGTCGGCGGCATTGTACTTGTTGCCCAAAAACCGCTCGGGCGGGCTGTCGAACCAGGCATCGGCGCCCTCGGCGCGGAACGCCTCGACGACGCGGCCCATCACCTCCGGATCGCGCAACGGCTCCCCCGTCTTCTTGTCGACGAAGACCGCGATCGGCACGCCCCAGGCGCGCTGGCGCGACACGCACCAGTCCGGCCGCGTCTCGATCATCGAGCGCAGGCGGTTGTAGCCGGCGCGCGGCACGAAGCGCGTCGCATCGATCGCCGCCAGCGCCTTCTCTCGCAGCGTCCCGCCGATCTCGGCGATCGGCTTGTCCATGGCGATGAACCACTGCGGCGCGTTGCGGAAGATCACCGGCGCCTTGGAGCGCCAGGAATGCGGATAGGAATGCGTGATGCGCCCCGCCGCCAGCAGCGAGCCGTTGGCATCGAGAGCGGCGATCACCGTGCGGTTGGCGTCGCCCTTCTTGCCCTCGGAGGTATAGACGCGCTTGCCGGCGAACATCGGCACATGCGGATAGTAGCTGCCGTCCTCCGACACGGTGTCCGGCACTTCCACGCCGTTCGCCACGCCCAACTCGTAGTCGTCGGCGCCATGGCCGGGCGCGATATGCACGAAGCCGGTGCCGGCATCGGCCGTCACGAACCCGCCGGCGAGCATGCGCACGTCGAAGTCGAAGCCCTGCCCGCGCAACGGATGCGCCGCCACGAGGCCTTCGAGATCGGAAGCCGTAACGTCGGCCAGAACCTTCGCGGTGAACTTCCCCGCCTCCGCCGTCGCGGCCAGCAGCTCGCGCGCCACGATCATCTTCTCGCCGACGCGCGCCTTGCTGCCCTCGCCCACCGCCTCGACCTCGACCAGCGCGTAGGCGATCTCCGGCCCGTAGGCGAGCGCGCGATTGCCGGGGATGGTCCACGGCGTCGTCGTCCAGATCACCACCGAGGCGCCGTCGAGCTTGCCGCCCGCCGACCGAACGACCGGGAAGCGCAGATGGATCGTGTCCGACGTATGGTCGTGATACTCGATCTCGGCTTCGGCGAGTGCGGTCTTTTCGACCACACTCCACAGCACCGCCTTGGAGCCCTTGTAGAGCCCGCCGTTCATCAGGAACTTGCCGAGCTCACCCGCGATCGTCGCCTCGGAGCTGAACTTCATCGTCGAGTAGTAATTCTCCCAGTCGCCGTCGACGCCCAGGCGCTTGAACTCCTCGCGCTGCACGCCGATCCAGTGATCGGCGAAGGCGCGGCATTCCTTGCGGAAGACCGAGACCGGGATCTGGTCCTTGTCCATCTTCTTCGCGCGATACTGCTCCTCGATCTTCCATTCGATCGGCAGGCCGTGGCAGTCCCAGCCCGGCACGTAGTGCGAGTCCTTGCCCAGCATCTGCTGGGTGCGCGAGACGAGGTCCTTGAGGATCTTGTTGAGCGCGTGGCCGATATGGAGGTTGCCGTTGGCGTAGGGCGGGCCGTCATGCAGCACGAACCTGGGCCGGCCCTTGCTCTCGGCGCGCAGGCGCTCGAACAGCTTCATGTCGGCCCAGCGCGCGAGCAGCTCGGGCTCCTTTTTGGGCAGGCCGCCGCGCATGGGGAAGTCGGTGCGGGGAAGGAAAACGGTCGATTTGTAGTCGGGCGGCGAATTGGGGGAGGTCACGGGAAACTCGGCAAAATAAGGAGCGATGGGCGGGCGCTGCACCGGGCCCGGATCGGGCGGCGGCGGACGCGAACGAACGGACGACCCGGCCGCGGTCAGCGGACCGGGCGGCTAATTCGCTCCTGAAAGGCCCCGATAAACATAGGGCGGGCAATCTACGGATGGGGGGATGGGGGGTCAAGGAGGTGGGAAAATGGGCGGCGGTTCAATTCCGTCTCGGGGCACCATATTTCCATTATTGTAGGTCCAAGATCGTCCGGCATAGTCCGGACGACTTTCGAATCGGGCCGTGTTTATTAACTTTAACTGGCATTGGCAGCCGAAGAAGTCCTTGAGCATCCAGCGAAATAGCGGGTATCGTAGCGGGTATCTACATCCGGGCGGCTGGTCCGATACCCGCAGGTGGCGCTCATGGCCGTCAAAGCATTGTTGACCGACACGAAGGTAAAGAACGCGAAACCGCGCGCGCGCCCATACAAATTGGGCGATGGCGGCTGGCTTTATTTGCTGGTGAAGCCGTCGAAGTCGAAGCTGTGGCGCTTTGCGTATCGCTATGGCGAGCGCGAGAAGTTGCTGGCGCTGGGCAGTTATCCCGAGGTGTCGCTGAAAGAGGCTCGCGAGATGCGCGACGCGGAGCGTGAGCGGCTGCGCAAGGGCTTCGATCCAAACGAAGTGCGCAAGCTGGAGCGGCTGACGCAGGCCAACGAGGCGGCAACGACGTTCCGGGTAGTGGCGGAGGAGTATTTGGCGCGGCAGGGCGGGCGGAAGCGTGCCAACGCGACCCTGACGAAGAACCGCTGGCTGCTGGAGCAGGCCTATCCGGATATTGGCAACCGCCCGATTGCGGCGATTAAGGCGGCAGAGGTGCTGGCAATCCTGAAAAAGGTCGAGGCGCGTGGCCGGCTGGAGACGGCGCGGCGGATGCGAGCGATCATCGGTGCAGTATTCCGCCATGCCATCGCCACGGTGCGCAGGCGATAGAAGTAGCTCTGGATGCCGGTGCCGCTGACGCCGAAGTTGATCGTCTCGATGCCGGTTTTGCCCTTTGCCACGAATCGTTCTTCCACCGCCTGGGGCGGTGTCCGGCTGAGCGGCTGGAACTCGAAGAAGCTGTCCCCGACAAAGGCAAAGCGGGCTTTGATGTCGTCCGGACGAGCGATCGAGTGCGGCCGCGAACCCGAGATCCGCGAGGTCGCGTACATGATGCCGGACGACTGGCACCCGTTCGACGAGATGGATCGCGAGCTGGAACGCGATTACGGGAAATAGCCTGCGGTCCGCGGCGCGTCCGAAGTCGGCGCAGAGCGATTTCATTCCGACCGGAAAGCCAGACGGGCGAACTCGCCCGCGCCCGGGTTGTTATTTCTGATACTGCTCGAACAGCTGCTTGATCCGCTTGGCCGCTTCCTCGGTGGCCTGTTCCGGGGTCATGTTGCGTTGCGTGATATTGGCTTCCGCCTGCGGCCAAATCTGCTCGGACAGCACGGCCGAATAGGCGGGGTTGTAGCACATCCACCACGGCACCGTCGGCTTGACCAGCCCCATGTCCACCGCAACCGGGCGGTGCGGGTCCTTGGGGTCGGTCCAGTACGGATCGTTCTTCACGATGGAGGTCATCACCGGCAGATAGCGCGCGCGGGTTTCCTTGAGATAGGCGTTTATATTCGCCGGCTGGATGAAATCGCGCAGCAACGCCTTGGCGGCGTCGACATTCTTCGACCCTTTCGGGATGATGGTGGGGGCAATCGCCAGCACGCTCGCCACCGGCTTGCCGTCATTGCCCATGGGCAGGCCGCGGGTAATGATCTCCTTGTAGTAGAGATCGGGCTTGTCCATCTGCGCCGCGGGGATGGAGATGGTGGCGTTTGGCGTCATCACGATCTGTCGGGCGAAGAAGGCGTTGTTGTTGTCGACATCGCCCCAGTTGATCGCACCCGGCGGCACATAGCCTTTCTTGAACGGCGTCGTCAGTCGCTCCAGCGTCGTGGTCGCCGCCTTGCGCACGGCGGCATCGTCGATGTTCAGTTTGCCATCCGGCGTGACGATGCCGGCGCCGCCATAGGTGACAAGGAACTGGTGGAACAGATTGCCGGCATCCGCCTCCTTCGCCGCCATCGAATAGCCGAGGCCGAAAATACGCTTGCCCTTGGAGCGCAGCTTGTCCTGCACGATCTCAAAAAAATCGTGAAATTTGTCCTGCGTGGCCGGCATATCGGTCGCGGCAAAGCCGGCTTCCTCGAGCAACGGCAGCCACACCGATGTCAGCAGCGAGGAGCCTTTGGTCGGCACGCCGTAATACGAATATTTCTTCTGCTTGACGTTGTAGAGGCGCGCGCTGATCAGCGCGGTTTCTGTGAACTCGGCCTTCTGGGATTCCACGACATCGGAGACATCCTCCAACTGATCGTTCCATGCCGAGCGCGGCACCAGGAAGCGGTCGCCGGTGACGGTGTGCACCACATCCGGCACGTCGCCCACCTGCATGCCGGCGATCAGCTTGGTGATCACATCCGGCCCGTTCATGATGGTCAAATCGACCTTGGTGTTGTTGCGCTTTCCCCAGTCCGCCATCCAGGCAATCACGGCATCGTTTTCGGCCTTGTAGAAACCCTGGGTCCACCAGACCGTGAGTTCCCCGGCCGCCCTGGCGCGGCGCGGCATCAGGCCGGTGCCCGCCGCGACCGCGACGCCCACGCCAACCAATGCCCGCCGCCGTGAAATGCGCTTCATCTTGTTTTCTCCCCTGATGCCGTTGGCGCCACGTTCAACCTTTTACCCCGCCCATGGTCAGACCGCCGCTCATCTTGCGGCGGAACCCGTAGTAGATAAGCAAGGGCGGAATGGCGTAGACGATTGCCGCCGCCATCAGATAATTCCAGGGTGCCTCGTCGCCCACCAGGAATTTGCCGAGTGCCACCGGCACGGTGATGACCTTGCCGCCCGACAGCAGCAGGAACGCATAGAGGTATTCGTTCCATGACAGCAGCAGCGCATAGGTGCCGATCGCCACCAGGGCGGGGGCCATCAGCGGCAGATAGATGCGGAAGAAGATTTGCGGCGGCGAGGCACCGTCGATGCGCGCCGCCTCATCCAGTTCGAACGGGATCGAGGCGCCGTATTGATGGAAAATGAAAATCGCATAGGGCGTGGCAAAGGTCACTTCAACCGCGATCACCGCGAGCGGATTGTTGGTTAGGCCATACTTGCCCATGATGCCGTAGAAAGGGATGGCCAGGAACGACATCGGGATCACATAGGTCAGCAGCGCCGCATTGGTCAGCATCCAGCCGCTGCGGATGCGCATCCGGCTGATGGCGAAACTGGTCAGGGACCCGATGGCCAGGGTCAAGAACGCGACAACGACACCGATGTAGAAACTGTTGCCCATCTGGTTCCAGAACGTCTCCAGCAGCCAGAAGGCCTGGCGGAACACGACGCTGAACGCATGCGGGCTGGGCGCGATCGGGTAGACGGAGGTGCTGAGCACTTCCTCCTTTTCCTGCATGGCCACGCGGATGATGTTGTAGATCGGCAGCAGCGTCCAAACCAGCAGCACCGCCGACAGCAACGCCACGCCAATGCCGTTGATCGCACGGTCCCGGCGTTGCGCGGTCATATCGTGACCTCGCTGCGCCGCAACTGGCGCATCAGCAGGATCACCAGCGGGATCAGCAAGGGTAGCGCCGTCAACACCGTCGCCATGCCCAGTTTGGGATCGCCCAGTTCGAATGCGTTGCGGATGCCCAGGGTCGCGAGCACATGCGTCGACAGCGCCGGCCCGCCGCCGGAGATGAAGCGCACGGCGTTGAAATCGCCCAGCGCCCAGATAGTGGAGAGCATGGTGCAGACCAGGTACATCCCCGCCATCAGCGGCAGGGTCACGTGCATGAATTTCTGGACCGGGCTGGCGCCATCGACGTCCGCGGCCTCATACAGTTCGCGCGAAATGGCCATGCGCCCGGCGAGGAAGATCAGGGTCCAGAAGGGTAGCCATTTCCAGATATGGCCATAAATGACCGAACCGAACGCGAAGCCCGGACTGTCGAGCCAGGGCGGCCCATCAACCTGCGCCACCAGCCAAATGAAATTGTTGATCAGCCCCCATTGCCCGTTCAGCATCCAGTTGATGGACAGATAGCTGGGCAGCGCCGGCACTGCCCAGGGCAGCATGAAGACCAGCAGCAGGATCTTCGTCCACCAGCCCTTGCGCATGAAAAAGCCCGACAGCAGCAGCGCCAACAGCAATTTCAGGTTCACGCCGAACAGCAGATAGAGCAGCGTGTTCACCGCCGTGCGCGGATAGACCGGATCGTCAAACAGCGCGCGATAGCTGGCCGGATCGCTGCCCAGCCACAGCCCATAGCCGATCGGGTAGATCACGAAGGCCACGAATATCGCGACATAGGGGGTGACAAAGGCCAACGCCCAGAGTTTGTCGGCGCCAAATGTGCCGCGTCGCCGCGCCACAGGCGTGGTGTTCGTGGCCGCCGCCGGGCTGTCGATCGTGGACGTGCCCGCCATCGTTCGGCTCCTTCCCCTGGCCCCGCGTTCTGGCGCGCGGTGGCATTCCTGTCCCTTCGGCGAAGGCGTACCCGTTAGGCGTGGTCTGCCTCGGCCGGCTTGGTTGGAGTGCGAGTGTGGCAATTTGCCCAGTGCGGCACAACTGGTCTTGCGCCGGGCAGTCTCGACCGGGAGATGGAGCGGGATTACGGGAATTAGCCTGCGGGGCAGGATCTATTCGCGGCGAACGCCGCCATGAGTATTGTCGAAGGCGACGATCGACATCGATGCGGCCGAACACCTTGCCCTCGACGCGCACGTCGCCGCCGCCGACGACGATATCGCCCCGGAAGGTCAAGTTCGCGCCGACGATCGACGGTGCGTCCGAACCCGGCGGCGCCGCGGCGGCGATCGAAGCCGCGGGAGGGGTTGGACGAGGCAGGGACTTCTTCTGGAACATGACGAACGCCTTGAGGAAGTTGACTACACGACGAGCACGCGGTTCCACAGCACGTAGAAGGTGGCGACGATGATCGCACCAAGGACGAGAACGCCGATCGGTGCCGCGCGGAATTTTCTCCTCGGCAGGTCGGCCGGAAACGAGACGGGTCGCTCGATCTGCAGGCCTGCTTCACCGTAGTAAATTTCCAGTATTTTCGCCGGCTCGAGTCCGACGTAGGTCGCATAGCGGCGCAGGAAGGCCGGTATATAGATGTCGCCCGGAAGCTCGCCGAACCGGCCGGCCTCGAGGGCTTCGACATGGGCGCGGCGCAGCCGCAGGCTCTGGCTGATGTCCGACACGCTGAGGCCCATTGCCGACCGGCCGTAGCGCAGCAGACTGCCGACCGCCATTCCGGCATTTCGCCTCGACTGACCTTCGAGCTGGGCGCCGGTCTTTATCGCCAGCTCATCGTACTGGATGTCGCCCCGTACCTTGGCCGTGGCGGACAAGGTTATCGACCGGGCGTGGACGGAGCCGGCGCAGGCGCCGGAAATTTGCACTGCCCGCGCAACGATATCGCCTTCGACCGTGCCGCCTTTTGCGAGCAGAAGCCGATCGACATCGACGCGGCCGACCATCTTGCCTTCGACCTGCAAATTGCCGTCGCCGGCGAAATCGCCACGGAACGTCGTGCCCGCACCGATGACCGACGGTGCGGTCGACCCGCGCGCCGGCACTACGGTGAGCGAAGCCGCTGGCGAGCTGGACGCGGTAGGGATTTCTTCCGGAACACGGCCAATCCAAAGGGTCAAAAAAATGAAACGGTCGCTCAATCAAATTATCGCATAATCACGATAGCAGTGCGGCAGGCGGTGCGGCAAGGTTGGGCGAGAACCGTCCGCTTGCGGACCAAGCAGCCGCTCGACCAGTGCCTCACAATCCCTAGTGATGCCGCTCCTGAACCAGCGCTGCGCATTGATCTCGGGATCGCCGGAGTAAAGCCGCTCGTAGAGCCCGGCGCGCGAGCCGAATTCGCTGCCGGTCATGTCCCAGGCGAGCTTCATGAGCTGCAGCCGCCGCCTGGCGTCGATGTTCGGCCCGACCAGCCACTTGTCCATCAGCGGGCCGACCTCTGTATTGGCGTAGTCGGCGGCGGTCATGGCAAGCACGCCCGATCCGGCGGCCAGCCGCAGCACGTCGGCCGCCTTGGTATTGGCGTAGGGGAAGTAGAAGTTGATGGCCGCCCCGCCGCAGACGCCGGTCACCTTCGGTTCGGTGATGCCGTCGCCCTCGATCCGCATCTCGCCGCGGGCAAAGGCTTCGGCCCGCCTCTGGCCCTCGGCGATCGCGCCGACGCGGATCCCTTCGGCCACGCTCACCAGCGCGATCAGCTCGCCGATGGCGGCCTGGAAGCGCGGGAGCTTGTCGCGGCCGTTGGCGCGCGCGATCGCCGTGGCGAGACCGGCGAGGAAGCGCAGCTTCATGGTCGAGCGGATGGTGGCCTGGATCGGCGTGTAGCCCGGCCGCGCCGTCAGCATGCCGTTATAGGCCTCGAGGTCGCCGTCGATGATCATGCGCTCGTGCGGCACCACCACGCGGTCGAACATCAGGATGGCGTCGCCCTCGTCGAAGCGGCTGCTGAGCGGCCGGTCGAAGGCGTCCTCGCCGCGATAGAAGCTCTCGCGGCAGAGGATCGTGAGGCCCGGGGCATTCATCGGCACGACGAAGGCCAGCACGAACTTCTCCTCGCCCGCCTTGCGCGGATAATAGGGGCCGACGTAGCACTCGTTGGCGACCGGGGCCAAGGTCGAGAGCATGCGGCAGCCGCTCACGACGACGCCGTCGGCCGTCCGCTCGACGACCTGCACCGCCTGCGAGGGCGCATCGAGCGTCGAGCGGTCGGACTGCGGATCGATCAGCGCGTGGGTGACCTGCAGGTCGTTCTCGCGGCAATGCTCGACCATGCCCTGGGCGCGCGCCGCCGCCTCGGTCTTGCCGAGCGCGCGCAGCGCGACGGCCTGGTCGACCAGGAAGGCCGACATGAAATCGGTGAGCCGGCCCATCAGGCCGAAGGTCTGCCGGGCGCGCAGATGGAAGCAGCCGGCAAGGGCTGCGAACTCCGCCGCGCTGCGGGCCTCGAGATAGGTCGTGCTCACCGGCTGGCCGGTGGTTGGCGATTTGTAGGTCAGCACGTCGCGCAGAGCCGGGTCGTGCTGGTCGTCGCAGAGGCCAGCGATGGTGGCGATGACGCCCTGCAGCGGCGGGTAGGCGGTGACGTCGGACACCACCTTGCCGTCGATGAACAGCCGGCGGCCGTCGCGGAGAGAGTCGATGTATTGCTTGCCGGTCATGATGGGCATCGGTGGTCCTCGGGCGGGCGTGGTGGTGGCCACCATTTCGGCCATAGCGGTGTTGCTGCCGCAAGTGCGACCATGGCGGATCAACGACAGGAGACAGCCATGAAGGCCTATGTGATCGCCTCGGAGACGGTCGAGGACCAGGCGATTTTCGACGAATACCGCAAGCTGGTGCCGGCGACGCTGGTGCCCTTCGGCGCAACCTTCATCGCGCGCGGCGGCAGGTGGACCGAGCTCGAGGGAAAATGGCCCAATCCCCGGGTGGTGATCATCGAGTTCGCGTCGCGCGCCGACGCCGAGACCTGGTACAGGTCGCAGGCCTACCAGAAGATCATCGCGCTCCGGCTGAAGAGCAGCGCCGGCAACCTGATCATCTTCGACGGGGCGGCGTCATGAAGGCCATCGGCCGTTGTTGCGGCGTCATCGCCGGCTTGTTCTGTGCGTCCGTGCAGTTGGCGGTCGCGCAGCCGGTGACCACGCACTGGTCGAGCAGCGAGAAAATCACCAGGGGAAATTGCGGAGAGGGCGCGATTGCCGACGTGGTCGAGAGCGCCGGCAGCCTGCATATCAGGATCTTCATCGATGGCAGGCAGGCGGCCGATTTCAGCGTGCCGCTCGAGGCGGATGGCAGCGGCAAGGCCGAATTCGCGGGCGCCACGGGGCGCAACATCATGGAAGTCGCCGCCGGCAGCGGCAAACGGCCGATGAAAAACGCCCGGCTGGACGGCGCCTGTCAGTGGTCGTGGAGTCTCCGGTAACCGGAGCGAGGAGAGACCTCATGTTCAATCGGCCGATTCGCCTCGTCAGTGCGGTAATTCTCGCATCGGCGGCGCTCGCGATGGCGCCCGCCGCCCGGGCCGCCGACCTGCCGGATTATCTCCAGACGCTGAGCGGCACGACACCGCCTGCCCCGTCGATCTCGCAACCAAAAATGTTCTGCAACTCAACACTAGCATGTTCGGACTCTACGAGAATGCCGGCACGGTGTTCCGCAAGAACATCCTGGCCAAGCACCCGATCATCCTGGCGCTGTTCTCCGGCGCCGGCGGCCGCATGATCCTGTACCGGCCGGGCCAGCCACCGCTCGAGGCGCCGCCGGTGCCGCGCAGCTATCAGATCCAGAAGTCGCTCGGCCACAGCGTGCTGGCGATCTCCGAGGTCGTGATGCCCTATATCGGCAATGCCGCCGACAGGACCTGGGTGGCGCCGATGCGCGCTTATCTGTCGGAGATGAAGAGCGCGCTGGAAGGCATCGATCTCGCCGACCAGCCGGCCGAATGGCGCGCCAACTCGCGCGCCACGCTGAAGAACAACATCGCCTTCATGGAAGACTGCCTGGCCAAGGGCGTGATCGCGATGGAGGCGACGCAAGCCTACGCCCGCAAGCAGGCGCCGCTGCTGAAGCTCGGGATCGCCTGGGCGGCCGCGACACAGGTCAGGCACTGGATGGGCGTGCTCGACGCGTGGCAGAAGCTGCTCGGACCCGACTTCGACAAGGCCTATGGCGCCTCCAACACCATCTACGTCGCCCGCCAGAACAACGTGCTGTTCAGCGTGCTCGCCCAGTATTTCGGCGCCGAGGCGATCAACGACCGGCCGATGCTGATCGAGACGATGGGCTTCACCACGACGCCGGAAGAAATGCTCTCCTCGATGGTGCGCATCATTTCCGACCGCTCGGTGGGCAGCCTGTTCTTCAATTCGCCGCACATGATGGGCTACGAGCTGATGGGCGGCGATGCGCGCAAGACCATCGTCTCGGAGATGAAAGAGCGCGCCAAGGACGCGTTCCTGCCGCCGGCCGTGCCGTTCAACTCCAAGCAGTGGCCGGCTCTGATCTCAGGCGGCTCGGGCCCGGCGTCGCTCGACAAGCTCAACTGAAGTGGATCGAGGCCAGCCAGAACCGTTGCGCGCGCCTACGAACCGCCCGCAGCGGACTTCGCAATCGCGCCTGGCTCGGCGACCGCGGTCGGCTTCCAGCGCGGCGCCGACACGGTCTCGGCGAAGTTGGTGAACATCAGGTTGAACGAGATGCTGATGCGCTCGGTGGTGCCTTCGTTGGGGGGCACGTGGTGGCGCAGCCACGACGGGAACAGCACCATGCGGCCGGGCTGGGCTTGCGTGACGGAAGCGTTGGCGGTGACGCGGTCGATCTTGCCGGTGCGCGGCATGATGGCCATCGGCCGCGGGTCCTGGAAGACGATGTTGGAGCCGGTCTCGGGAATGGCGACGTAGTAGACGCCACTCAGGAAATTGTTCGGGTGATTGTGCGTCGGATGGTAGGCGCCGGGCGGATTGATGTTGGCCCAGCAGCCGGTGATCATCAGCGGGAACTGCTCGATCTGCAGGTAGTGGCTGATGCCGCGCGCCGCCTTCTCGACTAGCCCGACGAAGTCGGCAAAGGCCGGACGCTGATGCAGATCCTGCGGCGTCTGCCAGTTGCTGCCGCTCGGCACCTTGGGCCGCGAGACGATGTTCTCGATTTCGCTCTTGAGCTTTGAATTGAACTCCGCGGCGGCCGGGCCAACGTCGACGACCCAAAGCGGCGTGGGGAAGAGCTCCTCGACTCCTTGCTTTACGATCATGTCTGCCATGATACCAAAACATTGCTCGGTTACACACCCCCTGCAGCCGGCGGGAGTGGATTCCCCCGGATCATGGGGTTCGCGGCTATTTCTTGAGGATGATCGGCAGGTTTTGCACCGTCGTTGCATTGGAGACGATGACCTGCAGCTCGACCTTCTGCGGTGGGATCTGCGGATAGTTCTGCTGGCCGTTGTTGGGATTGCAGAGGTTGCGCAGGTTGGCCACGACCTGGCAGCCGGCAGTGACGGTGGCGTAGGGCCAGGCCGAGTCCGATTTTTCGAAGAGCAGCACCGTGACGTTCACGCTCGCGCTGACGTTCTGCGGTGCGGTGATCACCGAGCTGAGCGCCGGCACGGCGTAGTTGATCTGCATGGCAGAAAAGCTGAGGCCCGCCACCGTCTGGTCCAGCACGAGGATGACGTTGTCGGCCGCGCGGCCAGGCAGCGCACCCAGCAGCGACGCTGCCGCGACGGTGGACGCGAGCCACCTGTTTTGAATCTTCATTGTCCCCTCCTTGAGCGCTGGACGCTACCGAATGCTTGCAACATATGCAGCAGGCAATCCCAGCCGGGCGGCAACGACGCGCAACTGATCGGCATACTCTGGATTGGCCTCCACGGGCTCCGTGGAGGACGGCAGGGTGAAGCAAAGGGCGGCGACGCAGGATCCATCCGTGAGATGAGCCATCACGGCCTCCGGCCGATAGGCGGCAACACTCGGCTCCGAATAAAGCCGCGCCACTTCCTACTGGGAAAGCCCGATCAGGAAGCCGTGCACGCACTGGGCCCCATCGGGGATCAGCGTGGCGCGCTTGCCGATCTGGAGAGCCATTCCACGACGCAGGCTTGGCGCGCGTCGATCGGGTGAAAGCCATTCGCGCGCAAGGCTTCGGCGTCCATGAACAGGCCGTAGAAGAAGACAGTGGTGGGACGCGCGCTCATCCCAGGATCGACCGGGCGGCCTCACCGTCCGCTGCGATCTGCGCCTTGAGTTGATCCAAGCCGGCAAATTTCATTTCCGGACGAATGAAATCGACCAGCGCCACGCGCAAGACCTCGCCGTAGAGGTCGCCGGCGAAGTCGAAGAGGTGGACCTCGAAATTCTCCTGCAGCTTGCCCACGGTCGGGCGCTTGCCGAGATTGGCGGCGGCGTCGCGCCATTGGCCGTCGATCAGCGCGCGCACGGCGTAGACGCCGAAGCGCGGGCGCAGATGTTCGCCCAGCGCCACGTTGGCCGTCGGGAAACCGATGGTGCGGCCGCGCTGGTCGCCCTGCTCGACGGTGCCCTCGATCTCCCAGGCGTGGCCCAGAAGCTCGGCGGCCTCGCGCACCATGCCGGCGCGCAGGGCCTCGCGGATTCGCGTCGAGGAATAGATCTCGCCCTCGCGCATCACGGGATCGAGGATTGTGACACCCAGCCCGCGCGAAGAACCCAGCTCGCGCAGCTTCTCGACATTGCCGCTGCGGCGATTGCCGAAGGTGAAGTCGTAGCCGCAGACGACATGCTTTGCGCCGAGACCTTTCAGCAGCACGTCGTCGACGAAGGCATCGGCGGAGAGTGCCGCGAATTCCGCGTCGAAGCGTTGCGCCAGGACGGCGCGCACGCCGTATTGCTCGAGCAGGCGCTGCTTGGCCGGAGGCATGGTGAGACGGAACGGGCCGGTGTCGGGCACGAAGAAGCGACGCGGGTGCGGCTCGAAGGTGAGCGCCACCAGCGGCGCGCCCATCTTGGCGGCGCGTGCCAAAAGCTCCTGGTGGCCGCGATGCACGCCGTCGAAATTGCCCAGCGCCACGACGCCGCCCTTCCAGGCGGCGGGTGTTGCGGACCAGTGGTCAAAGACGTCGATCATGACAGGGGGATCATGCGGTAGCGCGCCGCGGCACCAGCACGACGGCCTCGCCGTCGATCACCACGGTGTCGCCTTTGAGACACTGGGTCTTGAGCGTGACGCGCCGGCGCTTGTCGTCGATGGCGGTGATGGTGGCTATGGCGGTGATGGTATCGCCGATCAGCACCGGCGCCATGAAGTTCATGGTCTGCGAGATGTAGACGGCGCCGGGGCCAGGCAGCTTGGTGCCGATCACCGTCGAGATGAAGGCGCCGCTCAGCATGCCGTGGGCGATGCGCTGGCCGAAGCGCGTGGTCTTGGCAAAGCCGTCGTGCAGGTGGATCGGGTTGGTGTCGCCGGAAACGCCGGCGAAGGCCATGATGTCGGCCTCGGTCACGGTCTTGCCGAACATGGCCGACTGGCCGAGCTTGAGGTCCTCGAGAAAGAGGCCGTTCATGGCCTCGAAAGTCTGCGTCACGGCGCGATCTCCCGGCTTTTGCGCGGCCCTCTTACCACGCAGAAGGGCCTGTGCCACAGTCCCGCTGAATGACCGTTCACGCGCTCCACGAGGCGGAAATCGTCGCCGCGGCGCTGGCCGCCGCCTGCGGGCGCCACTTCGGCGGCACGGCTTTCATCGAGAACCTCGGCCGCGAATCGGGCGGCGCGTCACGACAGACTTGGAGCTTCGACGCGGTGGCGGGCGGCACGCGCCATGAGCTGATTCTGCGGCGCGATCCGCCGCCCCTGAACGCAAACAGGCCGGGGCGGCTGGAACGCGAATGGTCGACCTCGATCGACCGAACCACCGAGTTTCGCGTGCTACGCGCGGCCTTCGATTCAGGCGTGCGCGCGCCCGAGGTGCTGTTCGAGCTGACGCCAGCCGACGGGCTGGGCGAGGCCTATATCATGCGCCGCGTCGGCGGCACCGCCATCGCGCGCAAGCTGCTGCGCGATGCGCCTTACGAAAGCGCGCGCAAAAAAATCGCCGGCCAGCTCGGCGCCATCGTGGCGCGCATCCATGCCACCGACCTCAAAACATTGCCGCCGCTCGCCCGCCGCGAGGCCGCCGACCAGATCGCACTGCTGCGCCGCTCGCTCGACACGCTGGGTTACGCCCAGCCGGTGTTCGAGCTCGCACTCTCCTGGCTCGACCGCCGCAAGCCTGCCCCGACGGCTGAGCCGGTGCTGGTGCATGGCGATTACCGCACCGGCAACTACCTCGCCGACGAATCAGGCGTGACGGCGATCCTCGACTGGGAGGGCGCGCATCTCGGCGATCCCATGGAGGATCTCGGCTGGCTGTGCGTCAAGAGCTGGCGCTTCGGCGCCGTCGACAAGCCGGCCGGCGGCTTTGGCAGCCGCGAAGAGCTGTGGCGCGCCTACGAGGCCGCGGGCGGCGGCGCTGTCGACGCGGCGCGCGCCCACTGGTGGGAAGTCCTGGGCACGGCGCGCTGGGGCATCATCTGTCACAACCAGGCCTGGCGGCACCTCTCGGGCTCGATCGAGTCGATGGAGCTGGCCTCGATCGGCCGCCGCGCCGTCGAGACCGAGGTCGACCTGCTGCAACTGCTGAAGGCCGCGTAGTGGCACAGGACCGCCCCACCGCCTCGGAGCTTCTGGCCGCGGTCGCCGACTTTTTGCGCGAGGAGGCGACACCGGCGCTCGACAAGACCGACCCGCGGCTGGGCTTCCAGATGCGCGTGGCGGCCAACTCGCTCGCCATCCTCGAACGCGAGAGTCGGCTCGGGCCGGCCGCCGATGCCCGCGAGCACGCGCGGCTGAAAAAGCTGCTCGGCCGCAACGGCACGCTCGACGAGCTCAACCGCGAGCTCGCCCGCCAGCTTCGCGCCGGCGACCGCGACGAGCGCGATTCAGCGCTGATGGCCCATCTTGACGCCACGGTCGCCGACAAGATCGCGATCGCCAATCCGAAGTGGAAATAACAGTTCGGCCGCGGTCGTACTATTGGCCATGGAAAGCGGCCCCATCAGGGCCTAAATTCCACCCATGACCACCGTCAACGCCCTCTCCGAAATCGCAGCCCTGATGGGCGACTCGGCGCGCGCCTCCATGCTGTCGCTGCTGATGGACGGCCGCGCCCATACCGCGTCGGACCTCGCAGCCACCGCCGGCATCACGGCGCAGACCGCCTCGGGGCACCTCTCACGCATGGCCGAGGCCGGCCTGCTCGCCGTGCGCGCCCAGGGCCGCAACCGTTTCTATCGCCTGGGCTCGCCCGACGTGGCGCATTGCATGGAATCGCTGATGTCGCTCTCGATCACACGCGCGCCACCCGCGTCGAGATCGGCGGCATGGCGGCGCGATCCCGATCTCCGCTTCTGCCGCACCTGCTACGACCATCTCGCCGGCCAGGTCGGCATCGCGGTGACCGATTCGCTGACGCGCTGCGGCCATCTCGAACTCAGGGGCGCGCGCAACTGGAAGCTCACCGACTCGGGCACGCTGTTCTGCGAGCGGCTGGGCGTCGATCTCTCGACGGCGCGCAAGGCCACGACGCGGTACTTCGCGCGGCAATGCCTCGACTGGTCGGAGCGCCGGCCGCACATTTCCGGCGCGCTGGGTTCGGCGATCGCCGACACCTTCTTCCGCAAGGGCTGGACCGAGCGGCTGCGCCGCGGCCGCACGGTGCGTCTCACCGATTCAGGACGCCGCGCCCTTGGCAGCCACTTCGGCGCCACGGTCTAGCTTCACCTTGCCTATTCGATGACCTCGTCGGCGCGCGCCAGAAGCGACGGCGGGATGGCGAGCCCAAGCGCCTTTGCGGTCTTGAGATTGACGGCCATTTCGAACCGGGTGGGCAGTTGCACAGGCAGCTCGGCAGGCTTTGCACCCTTGAAAATGCGATCGATATACGTCGGCACACGCCGATAGAGATCGATCTGATCGATGCCGAAGGATACGAGGCCGCCGTCGCGGGTCCAGTACTGGTACGGGTAGACCGCCGGGAGACGATGGCGCGCCACGAGCGAGAGAATCAAATCCCGGTTCTTCTGCGTCGACAATGCGACGTCCGGCATCACCGCTAGGGCCGAGCCCGGCCGCTCGGCGAGGCCCGCGATCACGCGCTCGAAGTCCGCGGCCGTGCGGACAGGAGCGGCGATCGGCTCGACCCCGCGCAAGCGCGCGGCGGCCCCGAAGGGCTCCAGGTAATATTTGGAATAAGGTGCGGTATCCGCATTAAAAAGGAGAGCGGCACGCGTGACGCTCGGGACGACGTCCTTGAGCACCTCGATCCACTTGCTGCCCAGCGATGCCTCAATGTTGGCGAACCCGGTGATGTTGCCGCCGGGACGCGGGAAGCTCGCGACAAAACCGCTGCCGACCGGATCGGATACGATGAGAAACACGATCGGTATGGTCTTCGTCTCGCGCTGAAGCGCCGCGGTTGGCGATGTCGTATGCCCGACGAGCAAATCGGACGGCAGGCCCGCGAGTTCCTTCGCCAGCTCCTTCATGCGTTCGACGTTGCCCCCGGCCCAGCGAACCTCGATCCGGATGTTCTAGCCTTCCGTCCAGCCAAGCTCCTTGAGCGCGCTCCGGAACGCCACCAACCCTGCCTCGGTCTGCGTATCGCCTTTGTCTCCGCCCATCAGGACGCCGATCCGCCGCATTTGCCCGCCCTGCTGGGCCTCTGCAGCCAGTGGCCATCCGGCGGTCACGCCGCCGAGCAGCGTGATAATCTCGCGTCGCTTCATCTTCTCTCCCCAAAGACTCGCGCTGCGCGAGAGCCGGAACCTAGCACTTTGCGTCCACTTACGAGCAACAGCTAAGCGACTTCATGGAGTTTTGGCCTCGCCGCGGTCGAGCTTCGCCTTGCCGAAGGCCAGGCCATCGCCCGATGGGATCTTGGCGACCTGCGAGGCGCGCAAAATCTTGGTCTCGCCGACGGTGAGATAGATGTTGGTGAAGAGCAGCGAGCGCGTGGCGCGCACCAGCTCGGGCCGGCCCTCGACCCAGTCGCCGACCTTGGCCGGCGCCACGAAATCGAAGGTCATGTTCACCGTCGGCAAAAACTTGCGCAGGCCGGCGAGGTTGCCGCCGCCCATGGTGCCGACGAGGTCGGCCACCGTCATCATCATGCCGCCATGCAAGCCGCCGGCCGGGTTGCACATGTGCTGGTGGACGCGAAAGCCCATGACGAACTCGTCGCGCGTGCCCTTTTCGCCCCGCTTCACGTAGATATTGCCGATGTGGCCGTTGAAGGTCGTCTCGGGCCGGCCGCGTTCGAAATCGACGAGCAGGAAGCCCTCGGGTGGATTGTCGTTCACTTCGGTCCTCGGTTTCGCGACAGCAGGGAGAAGGCGCCGAGCCCCGCCAGCACGTTGTGGCGCGGACCATAGAGGCGGCCCCGCACCTGCGCCACATGCTCGTCGTGGCCCAGAACTTCGCCGACCGCTTCGAGCCAGTCGCCGACGCGCGCCGGCCCGAGATAGTCGAGCGAGAGCCGCAGCGTCACGGCACGGCGCTGCAGGGAATGCCACACCGACACGCCCATCGCCGAATCGAGGAAGGCCGCGAGCATGCCGCCATGCACGATACCGAGCGAGTTGGCGTGGCGCGTCTCGGGCATGAAGCCGCGGATGGCGCGGCCGCCCTCGATCTTCTCGAACCACGGCCCGTTGGCCTCGGCGAAGCCGACGGACACAGTGAGCTGGCGAAATCCTGGGGAGATAGGCACGCCTCATTCTAGGCGATGCCCGTCAGCAGCACCAAGCCGTAGCCGACGTAATAGGCAGCGATGGTGGTGATCAGCCGGTTCGACCAGACGCGGAACTGCTTGTCGGTGATCTTTTCCAGCAGCAGCTTGCCGAGCGACGTGCCGATCATCGACGAGGCGACGGCGATGGCCAGGAACCACGGCTCGACCCGGCCCGATTCCTCGGACTGCGCCGAGGTCGTCTATGTCGACGGCCAGCCAGACCACTGCGTGTCGATCTTCCCCACCGACCAGGTGCGCATGGATTTCGACGGCGACCCGCCGGCGTCGTCTTCGTGGCGGTGATTGGCTAGTCCAATCGGACTAGTCCGATGATCTCCCGGACGCACTCGGTCCACCCCGCAAGACTAGGCTATCAGGCCGAATAGTTTCATCGCCTGACGCAGACCATTTTCAGTTGATCGAAGCGCGGCTCTCGCCGGGCACGATCAACGGAATGGGACGCGCGATGAACACCTTGAACCTCGGCCGCCGCTCGCTGTTCGGCCTCGTGATGGCCGGCGCCGCGACCGCCGCCACCTGCACCGCCGCCGCCACGCGCGCGACGGCGCCCGATTTCATGGTGACCTATGTCGGCGCCGGCGATTGCACGGCCTGCCGTGTCTTCGAAGCCGAGGACATGCCGCGCTGGCAGGCCTCGCCCCTCTCCAGCTCCGTTTGCTTTGTCCACGTCGTGGCGCCGAAATCCTCGCAAACCTTCAATCCCCGCTACTGGCCGAAGGAAGCCAGGCCTTTCATCGGCGGGTTCAGCGCGCCGATCGTGCCGAGCTTCATGCTGGTCGCCAATGGCCGCGTGGTCGCGGTCGGCGCCGGTCTGCGGAGCTGGCGCCAGCAGACGCTGCCCAAGCTGGAGCAGATGGCGCGGGCTTGAAGGCTGGCTGGGGCGCCAGGATTCGAACCTGGGAATGGTAGAATCAAAATCTACTGCCTTACCACTTGGCGACGCCCCAGCAGTGCGGCGGAACATAATGACTAGCGGGGGGTAGGGAAAGTCTCCTACTCCGCCGCGGCGGCGCGCTTCAGCGCATCGCCGGGCACGAAGGCGCCGTCGGCATAGAGCAGCGGCGTCGCGTTGGCGTCGAGGGTGAGGTCGACGATCTCGCCGATATATATCGTGTGGGTGCCGGCCGAGACCTCGGTCACCAGCTTGCAGTCGAACGAAACAGGGCAGCCTTTCAGCACCGGCGAGCCGGTGGTGAGCGTCGACCATTTGCCCATGTCGTGGAAACGCTCGTCGCCCTCGACGCCGTCCATGCCGGCGAAGCGCTCGGCGATCTTGCGATGGGCCGGCGCCAGGATGTTGACGCAGAAGAAGCCTGATCCGGCGATCGGGTCGTGGGCGCTCGCCGTCTTGTTGACGCAGACCAGGAGCTGCGGCGGGTCGGCGGAAACCGAGCACACGGCGGTGGCCGTGAGGCCGCCGCGCAGATCCCGGTGGCGCGTCGTGATCAGGGTCACGCTGGCCGCGAGATGGCGCATCCCTTTCTTGAAGGCGGCGGCATCGATGCTCATGGCGGCAGTTTAGCGCAAAAGCGGCAGCACTTCGCGCCCGAATAGCTCGGTCGACCGCCGGGCATCGGTGAGCGAAATGGTGTTGAAATTGACCTGCAGGGAAGCCACCTCGAAGCCGCCGACGCCCGCATCATAGGCCTTTATCTGCGCCAGGATGTCGTCGGGCGTGCCGATCAGGGCGGCCCCCTTGGCGATCTGCGATTCGTAGGTTTCCTTGGCCAGCCCGGCGATGATCTGGTCGTAGCCCGGGTAGTCGGCCGAGCTGGCGCCCGCCGTCCAGTCGCTGGCGGCATCGACCAGGGATTTCAGGTAGCGCTCGAGCGGCGCCCGGGCGACGCCCTCCGCTTCGCTGCGGCTTTCGGCGCAGTACATGTGAAAGGCCAGCATGACCCGGCCGTTGCCGGTATGGCCCGCTTCCTTCCAGGCGGCGCGATAGAGGCCGAGCAGGCCCGCCATCTTCTCGCCGGCGAACGGGATGGCCATGATCGAGAAGCCGTTGCGGCCGGCGTTGATGAAACTCTCGGGCGTGCCCAGGGCCGCGATCCAGAACGGCGGATGCGGTTTCTGGGTCGGACGCGGCAGCGAGGTCGTGGCCGGGAAGCGATGGAACTTGCCGGCGTGCGCCACGTTCTCCCACGACAGCAGCAGGCGGACCTGCTCGATGCCCTCGTCGAAGCGCGCCTTGCTCTCGTCAAGCGGCACGCCGAAGCGCCTGAACTCGTGCGGCAGGAAGGCGCGCGCGAAACCGACATCGAGGCGGCCACCGGAGATGGCGTCGAGCATGGCGATCTCGCCGGCGAGCTTCAGCGGGTTGTTGAAAACCGGCAGCACCGCGCCGGTGACCAGGCGGGCCTTCTTGGTGCGCTGGGCGGCGGCGGCGAGGAAAACGATGGGGTTGGGCGAGTAGCCGCCATAAGGATGGAAGTAGTGTTCGACGATGCGGACATGGCTATAGCCAAGCACGTCGCAGAGACCCACTAGCTCTAGCGCCTCGGCGAAATACACGTCGGCCGGCTTTTCGGCGGGACCGACATCGGGGAAGAACTGCAGGCCGATTTCCATCGCAAGACCTCTAGCGCACCCTCTGCGAACTGCAACAAAACCTTCATGGAAGCGTTACGCTTTGGAGTTGCCCGCTTCCGGGTGGCCACTACCGTTTGGTCCGATGGCTCGCCCGCTCACGACTCCCGCCGAACTGACGGGCGAACTCTCTCCTGACGCAGCGCTGCGGCGCATCGTGGCGGCGTGCCGCAGCGACCTCAACAAGTATCGCGCCGTCGTGCTTGCCGGCAGCCGTCCGATCGGCGTGCACCAGAGTCGCGTGGCGCTGCGCCGGCTGCGCGCGGCGATCGGCCTGTTCCGCGACGCCTTCGATGAGTCCGATCCGAATGGGTCGGACCTGCGTTCGCTGTCGGCCGAGGCGCGCTGGCTCGCCGCCGAACTGGCGCCGGCGCGCGACCTTCATGTCTTCCTCAAGGAGACGGCGCCCGACGCGCCGCAACCGGTCCAGCGCATCGGCCGGCGGCTGGCACGCCAGCGACTCGAGCGCGCGCGCCAGGCGCTGTCGGGCGCACGCTTTGGCGAGTTCGACGCGCGGCTAGAAAAATTCGCGGCCGCTGCTCCATTGGCGATCGGTACGCCGCTTACCAAGTTCGGCGACGCCGCGCTCGGCCTGCGCCACGCCAAGGTCGGGCGGCGCGGCGAGCGGATCGACCATCTCGGTGCCAAGCCGCTGCACAAACTGCGCATCGCCGTCAAGAAGCTGCGCTACGCTGCAATCTTCCTGCGGCCGCTGTTCTCGGGGCCGGGCTTTGATTCGAAGGCGGCAAAGCCCTATATCGAGGCGACAGCGCGTCTGCAGGGCGCGCTCGGCGCCCTGAACGACCGGGCGGTGGCGGCACAGATCATCGCCGACATCGCCCAGGCCGCGCGGCCGTCCGAGCTGGCTAAAAAACCGCTCGAGCGCGTCGCCAGGCAGGTCAAGGCCGGCACGAAGCGGGACAAGCACCGCATCGGGCGGGCCTGGAAAACCTTCAGGAAGGCCGAGCCGTTCTGGCGGATGTAGCCGTCCCGTCGTATTGGGCGACGGAATAGGGAACGGGCGAGGAAATGACCGACACACAAAGCGCTGCCGAAGAGCGCATTCCCGTCACTGTGCTGACGGGCTTTTTAGGCAGTGGCAAGACCACGCTTCTGAACAAGCTTTTACGCCGGCCCGAGCTCGCCGACACCGCCGTGATCATCAACGAGTTCGGCGAGATCGGGCTCGACCATCTGCTCGTGGAGAAATCCGACGACGAGGGCATGGTGACGCTGAACTCGGGCTGCCTGTGCTGCACGGTGCGCGGCGACCTGGTGCGGACCATGAGCGAGCTCTTCCTCAAGCGCTCCCGAGGCGAGGTCAGCCAGTTCAAGCGCATGGTGGTCGAGACCACGGGTCTCGCCGATCCCGCGCCCATCCTGCACACCCTGATGACCGACCCGCTGCTCGCCTCGCGCTACCGCCTCGACGGCGTGGTGACGACGGTCGATGGCGTCAATGGCGCGAGCACGCTCGACAACCACGAGGAGGCGATCAAGCAGGCCGCCGTCGCCGACCGCATTTTGCTGACCAAGGTCGACATCGCCGACGCGCCCAAGCTCGAGGAGCTGAAGCACCGCCTGCACCATCTCAATCCCGGCGCGCCGTTCCAGATCGTCGAGGCGGGCGAGATCGATCCCAACAAGATCCTCAACGCCGGCCTCTACAATCCCGAGAGCAAGACCGCCGATGTGAAGAAGTGGCTGCAGGCCGAGGCCTATGAGGGCAGCCACGATCATGGCCATGGCCACCATCACGGGCACGACCATGGCCACGACCACGGCCATAAGCATGAGCATCATGAAGGCGCCGGCGACGAACAGGACCCGCACAACGTCAACCGCCACGACGACCGCATCCGCTCCTTCTGCATGACCTTCGACGAGCCGATGAGCTGGTCGACGGTGGCGGCGGCGTTCGATGCGCTGGTGACATATCGCGGGCCGGACCTCCTGCGCATGAAGGGCATCCTGAACGTCAAGGACACCGACAAGCCGGTGGTGATCCACGGCGTGCAACACGTCTTCCACCCGCCGGCGACGCTGGAAGCCTGGCCGGAGGGCGACGACCGCAAGAGCCGCATCGTCTTCATCACCCGCGACATCGGCGAAAGCACCATCCGCAAGGTCTTTGCCTCTTTCTTCGAAGCCGAGGCGAAAGGTTGGGGGAAGACGGAAGAGACGAAGGCGTGATGCCTGGGAAGAAGCCCAACCCGCATCACGGATCGACCTTCGAATCGTTTCTCGCCGAAGAAGGCCGTCTCGAAGACGCCACCGCTCAGACGATCAAGCGCGTCGAAGCTTGGCGTGAGCGGAAGCACACGCCCAAGGCGACCGACGAAACGCCCTAGAATCCTCCCTGCGGACTTGGCGCATTCAGATGCGCCGAGTCCGCAGATTCTAGCCTGGCGGCACCGGCCTCCGTCAGATCGTGGCCACCGACAATATCGGCGGCCGCGAGCTGATGCGGAATACCAGGAAACCCACGATCGCCAGGTTCGCGATATTGAAAGCGACGCTGATGCCGAAGGCCGGCGTGTAATAGGCGAAGTGATCGTAGATGGCGCCGGCGAACCAGCTGCCGGCGGCCATGCCGCTCATCGCCGTGAACAGCGTCAGCGGAATGCGCCACGAGGCTTCCGAGGCGGGGAACAACTCGCGGATCGCCACCGAGTAGGACGGGATGATGCCGCTGAAGCCCATGCCGAAGGCCGCCGAGATGGCGAACAGGCCGATCTCGTCCTGGGTGAGCAGAAAACACGCGATGGCCACGGCCTGGCAGGCCGAGCCGGTCATCACCGTCTTGAGGCCACCGATGCGGTCGGCCAGCGCGCCCCAGGCCTGGCGGGCGAGGAAGGCCGAGCCCAGCATCACCGAGAGCATGGCCGCGCCGTGAGTGGGCTTAATGCCGATGTCGCTGCAGAACGCCACGATATGCGCCGACGGCACCGACATCGGGATGCAGCAGCAGAAGCCCGCCACGCAGATCAGCGCCTGGGCCACGTTGGGATGCAGGCCGCCGACGCGGCGGCCCTCTTTAGCCAGGCGTGCCGCCAGATGCGTGGGTGTGCCGGGCGCCAGATGCGGCGGCAGCGGCGCGATCGGCGCCGGCTGCAGGAAGAAGGTGCCGGGAAGAATGAGGACCAGCACGATCGCGGCGTAGCCCAGCATGACCGCCTGCCAGCCGATCGTGTCGATGCCGCGCTCGAACAGCGCCGGCCACAGGATGCCGGCGACGTACTGGCCCGACGAGATCAGCGCGATGGCGGCCCCGCGCCGGCGGCTGAACCAGCGGCTGACATAGACCAGCAGCGGCGGATAGACGCCGCCGTTGCCCAGGAGGCCGACCATCAGGCCATGGCCTACATAGAGCGCCCACACCGAGCCCAGTGAGGAAACGGCGAGGCCGCCTGAGATCATGCAGGCGCCGATGATGACGGTGGTGCGGATACCGATGCGGTCGGCCAGCCAGCCCATGAAGATGCCGCCGGCTCCCGTGCCGACCCAGACCAGCGAGCCGGCCAGCGCCAGCACCGAGCGGTCGGTGCCGAGCTGCTCCTGCATGGTCTTCATGCCGACGACGATAATCAGCGGCGAGCCGTAGGAGACCGACAGGATGGCAAGCGTGATCCAGGCGATCCGCCACGAAAAAGCGCTGTCGACGCCGCGATCCATCTCAACGTTCCTCTTTCCGGACTTCTGCGGCCCGGATGTTCCCTCTCGACGAGGCGCGACTATGGCATGACTATAAGAAAGGCCGGTGTGAAAGATAATGGGAAAACATATGCGCCGCGCGACAAGACGCAGCCTGTTGATCGGGGCGGCCGGAGCGCTCGCCGCACCCGCCGCGGCGCAAGCCTGGCCGGCAAGGCCGGTGCGCATCGTCGTGCCGTTCGGCCCGGGCGGCCCGGCCGACGTCTTCGCCCGCATCCTCGGCAACGAGCTGGGCGACGCGCTGAAGCAATCCTTCGTGGTCGAGAACAAGCCCGGCGCCGGCGGCGTCATCGGCACCGACATCGCCGCCAAGGCGGCGCCCGACGGCTACACCATCCTGATGATGTCGAGCACCATCACCACCAACGAGACGCTGCAGGCCAACCGGCCCTATGTGCTGATGCGCGATCTCGTGCCGGTGGCGCCGGTCAATTACTCGGACCTCGCGATGGTCGTTCATCCCTCGGTCAAGGCCGCGACGCTCGCCGAATTCATAGCTCTCGCCAAGGCCCAGCCGGGCAAGCTCTCCTACGCGTCGGCCGGTCCGGGCACCGCCTATCACATGGCCGGCGAGCTGTTCAAATCGATGAGCGGCACCGACATCCTGCACATCCCCTACAAGAATAGCGGCGATGCCCGCGCCGGCGTGATCGGCGGCCACGTCCAGATGATGTTCGATGCGGTGACCGTGATGTCGCCGCATGTCGAGTCAGGCCAGGTCCGCGCGCTCGCAACGACAGGTGCTGCGCGCTCGTCGGTGCTGCCCAAGGTGGCGACGCTCAATGAAGCCGGCGTGCCGGGCTACGAGGCCACGATCTGGCTCGGCATCATGGCGCCTGCCGGCACGCCCAGGGACATCGTCGAGCGGCTCAATTCCGAGATCGCCAGGATCATCGCCAGGCCGGCGATCCGCGAGGCCTGGGCCAGGCAGGGCGCCGAGCCGATGGCCATGACGCCCGATGCCTTCGGCGCGTTCATGAAGAGCGACATCGAGAAGTGGGCGAAGCTGATCGAGCAGGCCGGCATCAAGATGCAATGAGCACGGTGCGGATCTTCAGCGGCGGCGCCGCGCACGGGCTGGTCG